>JBFIIJ010000015.1:0-15974 GCA_041601315.1 Gammaproteobacteria bacterium | reverse complement strand
TTACCGCTACTTTTCTTCTGCTGAGGATCTTTTTGATCTTTTCTGACATATGTTGTGTTGGCTCAATTGGCTCTCGAATTTTTAACGAAGGGTTTCCGAATTCAAAACTGAGAGTTGAACCTTGCCCTGTATCTACACCCCAACACGGTAGGTTTTTAACTTTACTAAAAGATTTCTTAATCCTCTGGTTAATATTCATATTAGAGACTTAACTATATTTTAAGGGACACTTTGTCCGATATGCTGTTATAGATTTTGAAAGAGGACATCGTTAAAACCTTCCTTAGTTCAATAAGATATGAGAGAGTTTAATTATAGTGATTCTATATCCAAGGTGTCCACTTTGCCGTTTTTCATATCCAAATAGAGTATGCCCCTATATTTAAAATTTCATCGAAAACGATGTTTTATTAAATAAATATCAATGAGTTATAAAAACAACTAAATTATTCATACGATGGTAGCCGTTAGGCCAAAGCAACAGGGAAAGGTTCTTTTGCTTACTTTTCTTTGAAGAAAAGTAAGACGCCATCAGGCGGAAAGTAGAATAGAAAAGAATACAAAACTAAAAGAATAGATTAACCAGCTATTGCCGATAAACACAAAGCCATTAATGCATTAGGTGCTAATCCAAGTACTAGAATTAGTAAACCATTAACACTTAACACCATCCGCATTTGTTTAGATGCTTTGATTGCCGTCATCGACTCTGCCTTATCAAAATACATAAGTTTAACAATACGCAGATAATAGTAAGCACCGATAATTGAAAAGACAACGGCAACGGCAGCTAAGCTAACAAAGCCGGAGGTTACTAGCTCTTTTAAAACAAACCATTTTGACCAGAAACCGAGAAATGGCGGAACACCTGCCATTGAAAACATCAAACACAACATAATAAAGGCAAACCAGGGACTACGTTCAGCAAGACCTTTGAAGTCATTTAACAGTTCCGCTTCAAAATTATTACGTCCTAACAGGATAATCATGCCAAATGCACCCATGCTCATTAATGCATAACTGATGATATAAAACATCGAACCTGAAAAGCCTGCGATAGTTCCGGCAATAAGACCGAGAAATAAAAATCCAACATGAGCGATCGTTGAATAAGCCAACATACGCTTAATGTTTGTTTGTGCGATAGCAATAATATTACCAACACCCATTGATAACACAGCCAGTACCATTAAGATCGATTGCCAATCACTTACTAATGGAAATAAACCATCAACTAACAATCGCATTGTCATAGCAAAGGCAGCAAGCTTTGGTGCGGTACTAATAAATAAGGTAACTGAGGTTGGTGCACCTTGATACACATCAGGCACCCACATATGAAATGGTGCAGCGCCTAATTTAAAAGCGGCACCTATAATTAAAAATATCATACCGAAAACAAGATAAGATCGATTAATCGAATCGTTCGTAATTGCTTCAGTAATATCGGCTAATTGTAAATGTCCGGTTAAGCCGTAAATCATCGATATTCCATACAACAACATACCGGATGCCAACGCACCAAGAATAAAATATTTCATCGCTGCTTCTGATGCAGACTCAGATTCACGCTGCATAGCAACCATGGCATATAAAGAGAGAGACAATAATTCAAGACCAAGGTATATAGACAATAAACTGTAGGCAGACGCCATAATCATCATGCCAAGCACGGCGAACAATCCTAATACAAAGTACTCACCCTTTATCGTCTTGTGTTCTTTCAGATATTCATAGGAATAAAGAAAAACGATAAATGTAATACCGCACATAAACGCTTTAAGTATTGCACTCATACCATCGCTGATAAAACCGCCATTAAATGCAATAACAGCTTCTTTCGGACAACTACTCATTATTAAAGCCAGTGTAATTAATAACGCAATCTGAGTTGTCCAATAGGTCAATGTGTGCAGAGGATCTTTACTATATGCTTCCACGATCAAAATCAGACACGCCAAAGCAAACAATATTATTTCGGGTAACGCTACGATTAAGTCAGCACTCATAGTATTTTACTCTGTAATACATGGTCGATTAGTTGTTCTACTGTGACATGCATAACATCAAATATTGGTGCAGGCCAAACACCGAACATAATGACAACAATTGCTAACATAAAGAGTATAAAGGCTTCCCTACTATTGATATCTTTTAATTCAGCGACATCTTCTTTTGTCACGTCACCAAAGACAACACGTTTATACATCCATAAACTATAAGCCGCACCGAGGATTAATGTTAATGCAGCAGTAAACGCAATCCAGAAACTTGCTTTATAACTACTCAGTATCACTAGAAATTCACCCACAAAACCTGATGTTCCGGGCAAACCTGAATTAGCCATTACGAACAACATCATAAAGGCAGCAAAGTAAGGCATGCTATTTACTACACCACCATAGTCTTTAATCATGCGGCTATGTAAACGGTCATACATTACACCAACGCAAAGGAACATCGCTGCTGAAATAAAGCCGTGTGAAATCATTTGCATCATGGCTCCTTCCATTCCCATGATGGCACCTGAATCTGAACCTGTTCCTGCAACAATAGCGAAAGGAATAAAGAAACCCAGTGTGACAAAGCCCATGTGTGAGATAGACGAATAAGCGATTAGCTTTTTCATATCTTCCTGAACCAGCGCAACAAAACCAATATAAACAATGCCTATCAATGAAAGTACGATCATCGCGTTACTAAAAAATAAACTGGCATCTGGTGTAATCGGCAAACTGAATCGGAGGAAACCATAACCACCCATCTTAAGCATAATGGCAGCAAGTACGACCGAACCACCGGTGGGCGCTTCAACGTGCGCATCTGGTAACCATGTATGCACTGGCCACATTGGAATCTTCACAGCAAAGGCTAAAAAGAAAGCGATAAAAATCAATTTTTGTGCTGTTAATGATAACGGGGCATTGTGCAAGGCTTCAATATTAAAACTACCTGCCACGGTATACAGATAGAGAAAAGCAACCAACATAAAGACCGAACCAAGAAAGGTATAAAGAAAAAACTTTATCGTGGCATAAACACGATTTGGTCCACCCCAGATACCGATGATTAAAAACATCGGAATCAGCATCGCTTCCCAGAAAACATAAAACAGAATGGCATCCAGTGCGACAAAGACCGCATTCATTAAACCGGTAAGAATCAAAAAGGCGCACATATAATATGAAATGCGTTTTTCTATCACTTCCCATGCTGACAAAATAACAAGGATTGTCGTGAATGTTGTTAGCAATATTAATGGTAAGGCAATTCCATCAACGCCAAGGTGATATTTAATATTAAACGCCTCTATCCATTTCGTTTCTTCAACGAACTGCATGCCGGCATAAGTCGTATCAAATTGGCAATATAAAATGACAGAAAAAACAAAGGTAATAAAAGAAACCGCAAGTGAAAAATACTTCACTGTTTCTTCCTGACGATCGCCCGCAATCAACACCCAGATACCACCGAGTATCGGTGTCCAGATGAGCATACTTAATAAAGGCAGATTACTTAATGTCATGTGTTTATTCTTTAATAAATAATTAGTTCAATATTCCATGTACAAATACGCCGAGCAATACTAGCAAGCCAATAATGATGGCAAAGGCATAATGGTATAGATAACCTGATTGTATGTTACGTACCATATTTGAAATAATACCTACACTTCGTGCCGTACCATTAACAAACAGACCATCTATAATTTTAACATCACCAATTTTCCAAAGAAGCTGCCCTATTTCTCTAGTGCCTCTGGCAAAAACCAGCTGATTAAAATCATCGAAGCCATATTTATTGAGTAATATTTTATGAATGAATCCAAACTTGCTAACGATCTTGCCCGGCAGCTCAGGAAACTTGATGTAACATAACCATGCTACAAATATTCCTGAAGACATTAAAATAAGAACCAAGGGATGTTTAAACGCATGCATTATAAATCCACCGATACCATGATAGTCATGCCCTATTTCTGCCAAGACATCATGTTTGGAAGCAACGTAAATAGCATCACCATAATATTCACCAAATAACATTGGCCCAATTAAAAATGCGCCTAATATTAAAGAAGGAATCGCTAACACTGATAAAGGCACGGTTACAACAGCAGGTGCTTCGTGCAAGTGTTTCCATGTTTCGGTATCCATTCTTTGTTCACCATGAAAGGTCATGAAAAGTAAACGGAAGCTATATAAAGCCGTAATGAACACACCTATCAACACTGAGTAGTAAGCGAAATGCGCACCATATAATGATGAGTGATGTACCGCTTCGATTATCGCATCTTTGGAAAAGAAACCTGACGTACCGGGAAAACCAATTAAAGCTAATGTACCAATAAAACACGTTAACCAGGTAATAGGCATGGCTTTATACAAACCACCCATTTTTCTCATGTCCTGTTCGTGATGCATAACAATGATCACCGAACCTGCGGCAAGGAATAATAGTGCTTTAAAAAATGCATGTGTCACTAAATGAAACATCGCTGCCGCATAAGCTGACGCACCTAAAGCTACGGTCATATAACCTAATTGCGATAAAGTTGAGTAGGCAACAACCCGTTTAATATCATTTTGTACCAGCCCAAGAAAACCCATAAACAGCGCAGTAATTGAACCAATAATTAATATAAAACTGAGCGCGGTTTCGGATAACTCAAATAAAGGCGACATACGCGATACCATAAAGATACCCGCCGTTACCATTGTTGCAGCATGAATCAATGCGGAGATAGGTGTAGGGCCTTCCATAGAATCCGGTAGCCAGACATGCAATGGTACTTGTGCAGATTTACCCATCGCACCTATAAATAAACAAATACAGATAACGGTCATTAATGACCAGGGCTCATTACCGAATATTGTTATGGTTGTTTCAGCATGTTGACCCACATTAGTAAATACAGTCGCATAATCTAATGAATTGAAATACATTAATACAGCAGCAATACCTAATAGAAAACCAAAGTCCCCTACTCTATTGACCAGAAAGGCTTTCATATTGGCAAAAATAGCGGTTTCTTTTTTGTACCAAAAGCCAATTAGTAAATACGAAATAACACCGACCGCTTCCCAACCGAAAAATAATTGCAGGAAGTTATTCGACATAACCAGCATCAGCATGGCAAAGGTAAACATGGATATATAACTAAAGAAACGTTGGTAACCCGGATCATCGTGCATATAACCGATGGTATAAATATGAATCATCCACGAAACAAATGTCACAACCACCATCATCGTTACTGATAATGGATCAATCAGAAATCCGATTTGAAAATCAATGCCACCACTACTTAACCAGGTATAAAGTGCCTGATTGTATACAGCAGCTCCGTCAAACATATGATGTTTATAAGCCACCATAGAAAGAATACTGGAGATTGCGACACCAATGATTGTCACCCAATGCGCACCGCTTCTGCCAATGACCTTGCCAAATAAACCCGCGATCAAGGAACCGACTAGCGGCGCCAGAACAATGATTAAATAAATTATTTCCATGTTTTCAAACATTATTTATCCCTTCATCGAGCTCAGGTCATCAACATTGATAGAATTTTTCTTACGGAATAAAACTATAAGAATAGCTAAACCAATAGCAGACTCCGCCGCCGCAACCGTCAATATAAAAAAGACAAATACTTGTCCATGAACATCACCAAGAAAATGAGAAAAAGCGATAAAGTTCATATTCACCGAAAGCAACATCAATTCAACACACATTAATAATATAAGGACGTTTTTTCTATTTAGAAAAATACCGGCAACACTGATACAGAATAACAACGCTGCTAATAATAAAACTTCAGGTAAAGTAATCATGCTTCTGATTCCTTCTTTTCTGATTGCATTTTAATAATGCGCAAACGGTCCTGCTTTTTAACATACACTTGCTTATTAGGATTGATTGATTTGTTGATCTTCAATTTACTCATGCCTAAGGTTATCGCCGCAATAATTGCCACTAATAAAATAGCGCCCGCAATTTCAAATTGATAAAGATATTCAGTATAAATCGCTATACCTAGTTCACGTGCATTGCTGTAATTTGGATCAAGCTGTTCTGTCGCAATATAACGGTCAGATAAAAAGTAATCTGAGCCAACAACCAATCCCATAGCTGTTACCATTAAGGCTGCGACGCCAACTCCGAAAGGCACATGCTTTGTAAAGCCTTCTTTCACTATTACCTGATTAATATCCAGCATCATCACAACAAACAGAAACAACACCATTACCGCACCGACATAAACCAAGACTAAGGTAATTGCCAGAAACTCTGCTTGAAGTAATATCCAGATTGCTGATGAAGCAAAAAAAGAAAGAATAAGAAACAAAGCAGCATGGATTGGATTACGCATAACCACAACCATGGATGCTGAAAAAACCAGCAAACCTGCAAAAATATAAAAGACGATTTGTTCAATCATTGTGTTTGTCTCGCCTGTCTAATATTTCTTTCATCATCATTCTTAAATAACTGTTTAACGATACAAAGCATCTCGGGCACGATCTTCAGCAATCTGCGCTTCAAACTCATCGCCCACTTTTAATAGTTTTTCTTTTGTCATTAATAAATCATCACGATTTTCACCGTGGTATTCGAATATTCTTGTTTCAACGATTGAATCAACCGGACACGATTCTTCGCAGAAACCGCAAAAAATACATTTGGTCAGATCGATATCGTATTTTGTTGTTCGTCGACTTCCGTCATCACGTGGCTCAGATTCAATCGTGATAGCTACAGCCGGACAGACAGCCTCGCATAACTTACACGCAATACAACGTTCTTCACCATTCGGATAACGTCGTAAGGCATGTAATCCACGAAACCGATGCGATTGCGGTGTTTTCTCTTCAGGGTATTGAACGGTAATTTTTCTTTTAAACATATACCGCCCGGTAAGCTGCAAACCTTTTAACAGCTCCCAAAGAAACAAGCTTTGAATGTAATTTTTAATATTATTCATCATTATCAATCAAACCAGGGTGGTACATTAGTAACAACCAGTGCTGACACCACAACTAACCAGACGATTGTTAAAGGAATAAAAACTTTCCAGCCGAGACGCATAATTTGATCATAGCGATAACGTGGGAAAGTGGCTCTGAACCATAAAAATAAAAACATAAAAAATGATGTTTTCGCTAACAACCAAAGTATTGGCGGTACCCACGCAAATAGATCTTCAAGAACAGGGATTCCCTGTACAGGTGATAACCAGCCACCACAAAATAGTAAGGCGGATAGAATCGCAATCAAAATCATGTTCGCGTATTCCGCCATAAAGAAAACAGAGAATGCCATACCACCGTATTCAACATGAAAACCTGCAACGATTTCTGATTCACCTTCGGCAACATCGAACGGTGCCCGATTAGTTTCAGCAACACCTGAAATAAAGTAAATCACAAATAATGGAAACAAAGGCAACCAGAACCAATGAAGTAAACTTCCGGATTGTGCATTAACAATTTCACCTAGGTTTAAACTTCCGGCAGCAACCAATACACCAACCAAAGCAAAACCCATAGCAATTTCATATGAAACAATTTGAGCTGCCGATCGCATTGCGCCTAAAAATGCATATTTTGAATTCGATGCCCAACCAGCAATGATGACACCGTAAACCGCCAATGATGTTAGCGCTAATACATATAATAGACCTGCATTAATATCAGCGAGTACTTTAGTGTCATCAAAAGGAATCACTGCCCATGCTGCAACAGAAGGTGCTAAAGATAATATCGGTGCTATAACAAACAGAAAACGATTCGAACCTGTCGGAATAACAATTTCTTTTACAATTAATTTCACTGCATCCGCGATAGGTTGCCCAAGACCCCACAAACTGAAGCCAAAAAAACCAACCCGGTTTGGACCAATACGACCTTGAATAAAACCAATTACTTTACGTTCTACATAAGTAAAATATGCAACGGTCAGCAATACAGGCACTAATATAGAAAGAATTTTAACGACCGTTTGTAAAACAGTCAGTGCCTGAGTTTGATAATCTACAGGAACGACCAACGTTGTAATGGGTAACAATACCTGTTGGCTAATAAATTGGTACAGTATTTCCAGCATCAGCTTCTCGAAATCCTTATCGCACCAAATGATGCGCCCAGATTGATTTGATCAGGATGCGCTGAATGAATCAACACACAATCATCTGCTACACGATCATCTATAATCACTTTCAAAGTAACACTGCTTTCATCCTGTTCAACTTTAGCACTGTCATCATTAGCTAATTTATTTTTCGAAGCTAATGCGG
The DNA here is from genome assembly GCA_041601315.1 of Gammaproteobacteria bacterium. Taxonomy (GTDB): domain Bacteria; phylum Pseudomonadota; class Gammaproteobacteria; order Eutrophobiales; family Eutrophobiaceae; genus UBA7359. The sequence goes on along the minus strand of JBFIIJ010000015.1, from coordinate 7,678 downwards.
AGTTAATATGAATTGCACCATCAGAAACATCTTTTGTTTTTTGCAAGGAAACTGCCCGTCGACTGATCGAATCAATCATATTCATCGGTGTTTCTGTGATTCGTTGTAATCCATTAGCAGTATTGTTTATCGAACCTGAAACTTTCCATTGTTCCGCGTTATCACCTTTAATATCACCTGTTTCTTTCATGACTTCATCAAGCACATCTGTTGAAGACTGAAAATCAAAACCACCAAGTTCAAAATAATTACCTAACACTCTTAATACTTTCCACGCTGGCCTTGCTTCTGCTAAAGGTTTAACAACACCGGCAAAACTCTGACTGGTTCCTTCATTATTAATGTATGTACCTGACGTTTCAGTAAACACTGAAATCGGTAAAAGAACATCAGCATACTCATTCATCTCGTCACTTCGAAACGCTGTCAAAGAAACTACAAAAGCCGCATTCTTCATAGCTTCTCGTGCCAATCGACTGTCGTAACAATCCAGTTCGGGTTCAACACCCATTAATACATAAGCTTTTAAGTTTGCTTGCAACATTTCCTGAGTGTTCATGCCCTTATTCGTTTGATGTTTACCACCGGCTAAACGATGAGGCACAGCACCCGCTAACCAGGCACCTGAAGTATTTGCATTTTCAGATAGATACCCCAGTTTTGAATTACTTAATTCAGCAATCAAGCCAGCTAATGAACGTAATAATGAATACTGCGGATGTGCTGCTGCTATATTTCCCAACAAGACAATCGCATTTTCTGCATCAACAAGATTTGATGCTATTGTTTTATGAACATCATTGACTACGGCTTTCTCAATGCTTTGTTTAATCTGTGAATCAACATCCTTATTTGACGATTCTAATAGTGCTTTTAATATCGAAGCCAATTCGGTCGCCATCTTGTCAGGTGCAACAATACATTTCGCTGAGACAGGAAAATTAAAATCGTAATCAACCGGATTCAACGCCATCACGGTTGCGCCATGTAAGACTGCTTTTCGAAGTCGATGATTAATGATTGGTTGATCTTTACGAACATTGCTACCGATAATTAATGCTGATTGCAAAGTGTCAAACTCAGCAATACTTTGACCTAAATAAGGAAACCCTGGTGCCGCATCCTGATCTGAAAAATCAGATTGTTTTAAACGACTATCAATATTGTTTGAACCAAGGCCACGTATAAATTTTTGTAACAGATATAATTCTTCCAGTGTCGATGAAGCAGAAGCAATTGCACCTATTTGATTAGACTCATTCGAATCAAGAAGCACTTTCAAGCTGTTCTTAACAACATCCAATGCTGTTTCCCAATCCACTTCATGCCATGTACCGTTTTCCTTGACCATTGGTGTTTGTAGTCGGTCATCACTATAGACCGCTTCATAACTAAACCGATCACGATCGGATAACCATACTTCATTGATAGCTTCATTATTTGCAGGGACAACTCGCTTAACTTCATTACCTTTTACATGAACATGAATATTTGAACCAACGGAATCATGTGGCGCAATAGCATCTTTTTGCACCAACTCCCATGTTCTTGCTGAGTAACGAAAAGGTTTGGACGTTAAAGCACCAACAGGACAAAGATCAATAATGTTGCCCGACATTTCAGAACTGACACTTTTTTCAATGTAAGTGCCTATTTGCATATTTTCACCACGACCCGTTGCACCCATCTCGCGTAGACCGGCAATCTCTTCACCAAAACGAACACAGCGTGTGCAATGTATACAACGTGTTAAATCGGTCTGAATTAATGGGCCTATATTTTTATCTTTAACGACTCGTTTCTTTTCCTGATAACGCGAGACATCATTGCCATAGCCCATGGCCAAATCCTGTAATTCACATTCACCGCCCTGATCACAAATAGGACAATCTAAAGGATGGTTTATCAGCAAAAACTCCATAACTGATTTTTGTGCATTAATTGCTGTTTTAGATCGGGTTTTAACTTTCATCCCTTCCATAACCGGTGTTGCACAAGCCGGTAAGGCTTTCGGCGCTTTTTCAACTTCAACCAGGCACATTCTGCAATTAGCAGCGATAGTTAATTTGTTGTGATAACAAAAACGAGGCACATAGATGTCATTGGCATCCGTGACCTCAATCAGCATTTGTCCCTTATTAGCTGTTAAGGTTTGGCCATCAACTTCAATTGTTATTTTATCTTCTGACATAATTCTTTATTTATTCTCAAGCCGCTTCATCGTTTTTCGATTTACTCGAACCAACCATGCAACGTTTATGATCAATGTGGTACTGAAACTCATCTCGAAATTGTTTAACAAAACTTCTTACAGGCCATGCCGCTGCGTCACCAAAAGCACAAATCGTACGACCTTCAATTTTGCTCGCAACATCATCAAGCTTATCCAGATCGCCTTGTTCGCCTTTACCTGCTTCAATGCGCTGTACTACACGATATAACCAACCGGTTCCTTCACGACACGGCGTACATTGACCACAAGATTCGGAATAATAAAAACGAGAAAGACGTTCTAATGCTTTAACCATACATGTCGTGTCATCCATTACGATAACGGCACCAGAACCTAACATTGAACCGGATTTAGAAACGGAATCGTAATCCAGATTCGTTTCCAACATCACATCACCATGTACAACCGGCATAGAACAACCACCGGGAATAACCGCTTTTAATCCACGACCATTACGAACACCGCCGGCCATCTCAAGTAATTTTGCGAATGGTGTTCCTAAAGGTATTTCAAAATTACCGGGGTTATTAACATGTCCACTAACAGAAAAACATTTCATGCCACCACTGTTCGGAACACCTTTGTCCGCAAACCAGATTCCACCATTTTTAAGAATACTGGGAACAGAGGCAAAACTTTCAGTGTTATTAATTGTTGTCGGTCTTCCATATAAACCAAAGTTGGCTGGGAAAGGTGGTTTAAATCTGGGTTGTCCTTTTTTACCTTCCAATGATTCAAGCAAGGCCGTCTCTTCACCACAGATATAGGCACCTGCACCCAGACTGGCATGAATATCTATATCAACACCACTTCCTAAAATATTTTTACCTAATAAACCTTCGCGATAAGCTTCTTTTAATGCGTTATCAAAACGAGGGAATGGTTCATCTAAAAATTCACCACGAATATAGTTATAACCGACACTCGATCCTGTTGCATAACAAGCGATCGCCATTCCTTCAACAACGGAATGCGGGTTATAACGTAAAATATCTCTATCCTTGCAAGTGCCAGGTTCACTCTCATCAGAGTTACAAACAATATATTTTTGACCGGCCATATTGCGCGGCATGAAACTCCACTTCAGTCCGGTAGGAAAACCGGCACCACCGCGTCCGCGCAAGCCCGAGTTTTTAACTTCATCTATAACTTGCTCTTGTGGAATTTTTTCACTAATAATTTTTTTCAGAGCCTCATAACCGCCCACCTTTAAATAGTTTTCAAAGGTCCATGGCTCATCAAACTTGAGCGTGGCGTAACAGACGTTATTCATTTCCATTGTTTTATGGCTGCTCATTCAAATTCATCCAAAATTTCATCTATCTTTTCCGGCGTCAGCTTTTCGTAATACTTATGATCGATCATCATCATTGGTCCACCGCAACAAGCAGCCAAACATTCTTCTTCGCACTTCATGAAAAATTTTCCGTCTGCAGTTGATTCACCTGTTTTAATTCCCAATTTCTTTTCGAGATGATTAACTACGTCATCTGATCCCATCAACATGCAGGAAATATTGGTACAGACTGAAATACTATGACGACCGACAGGTTCTGTTTCAAACATGGAATAAAAAGAAGCCACTTCGTAAACAGCAATATTTGATAAGCCAAGATAAGCTGCAACTGCATCCATTAGTTCTGTAGTCAAATAACCATGATTCTGGTGTTGCGCTTCGCGTAATGCTGCCAACACTGCAGACTGCTTTCTGTCTTCAGGATATTTTTTTAACCACGCATCAATTTCTGATCGTGTATGTTCAGTTAATATATGAGTAGTATCAGTCATTCTTTACCTGTCAATTTCACCGAAAACGATGTCCTGTGTTCCTATCACTGCTACAACGTCTGACAGCATATGTCCTTTAACCATTTCGTTCATCGAAGACAAATGAGCAAAACCCGGTGCGCGTACTTTTAAACGGTAAGGTTTGTTGGCGCCATCGGAAATAAGATAAATACCAAATTCACCTTTCGGATGTTCTACAGCGGAATAGATTTCCCCTTCCGGAACACAATAACCTTCGGTAAATAATTTAAAGTGATGAATTAATGATTCCATATCATCTTTCATCTCTTCGCGTTTAGGTGGCGTTAATTTGTGATCGTCAATTATAACCGGGCCAGGATTTTGTCTTAACCAATCAACACATTGTTTGAGAATACGGTTTGATTGTCGCATTTCTTCAACGCGGACCAGATAACGATCATAACAATCTCCATTAGTACCCACCGGTATATCAAAATCTAGTTGGTCATAAACTTCATAAGGTTGTTTTTTTCTTAAATCCCATTCAACACCCGAACCACGTAACATCGGTCCGGTAAAACCAAGTTGTAATGCACGTTCGGGAGAGACAACACCAATACCAACCGTGCGTTGTTTCCAGATACGATTGTCCGTTAGTAAGGTTTCGTATTCATCTATATGAGTTGGGAAACGATCGGTAAAATTCTCAATATAATCTAATAGTGATCCTTGTCTGTTTTCATTTAGGCGATCAACTTCTTCCTGCTTATGCCATTTTGATGCTTCATACTTAGGCATCATTGAAGGCAAATCTCGATAAACACCGCCGGGACGATAATAAGTCGCATGCATACGTGTGCCGGAAACAGCTTCATAACAATCCATCAAATCTTCACGTTCTCTGAAACAATAAAGAAACATGGTCATGGCACCGATATCAAGACCATGCGTTCCTAACCACATTAAATGATTAAGGATACGGGTAATCTCATCAAACATGACCCGAATATATTGCGCACGTATGGGTGGCGTAACACCGAGTAGCTTTTCTATCGCCATAACATACGCATGTTCATTACACATCATCGAAACATAATCTAGACGATCCATATAACCAATACTTTGATTAAAGGGTTTGCTCTCGGCTAATTTTTCCGTTCCACGATGTAATAAACCTATATGTGGATCGGCGCGTTCGATCACTTCACCATCCATTTCAAGAATGAGGCGAAGCACACCATGCGCTGCAGGATGCTGTGGGCCGAAATTCATTGTCATATTACGAATTTCAGGCATCGCTTTGCTCCTCTTCCGGTTTCACAAAACGATTATCGTCACGAATAACACGAGGCACTAAAACGCGATTAGTTATTGTCACAGGTTCATAAACTACCCGCTTTTTATCCGTGTCATAACGCACTTCAACATTACCTTCAAGCGGAAAGTCTTTACGAAATGGATGACCAATAAAACCATAGTCTGTCAGTATGCGCCGCAAATCGGGATGTCCGTCGAAAAGTATGCCAAACAAATCAAACGCTTCTCGTTCAAACCAGTTTGCAGAACTCCAGATATCCGTTACAGAATCGATACGAGGTGGCTCATCAGAAACAAAACAACGTAAACGTAAACGGATGTTATGTTTTATGGATAACAAATGATAAACAACGGCAAAACGCTTATCCGCTTCTGTAATAGTTTCTTTCGAAGATTCTCTTCCTCGGCTAAACCCAATAGAAGTCGTTTCATGTGTTGCCCAATCAACCTGACCATAGGTAGAGTAATCAACACCACAAAGGTCGGATAATTGTGAAAAAGAGAATTGATCATCATCACGCAAAGTCTTACACACTGATAACAAGTTTACAGCAGGCAATACCATCGTGACTTGACCATGATCAAGTTCACAAGCAATCGATTCATTACTGAATCGTGCTTCTAATTTTGTTTTAAGACTGGCGGTAGATTCCATCATACCTTTTAATTATATAAGTGATGATTTATCGAGCTATAGTATTAGTTCGTTTTATTTTTTTTTGTAATTGTATTATGCCAAATAACAATGCTTCTGCCGTCGGCGGACATCCAGGAACATAGACATCTACAGGAACAATTCGATCGCAACCTCTGACAACGGAATATGAATAGTGATAGTAACCGCCACCATTGGCACAAGATCCCATTGAAATTACCCAACGTGGCTCTGCCATTTGGTCATATACTTTTCGTAGCGCCGGTGCCATTTTGTTGACTAATGTTCCGGCCACGATCATAACGTCGGACTGCCTGGGACTTGGTCGAAAAACAATACCAAAACGATCTAAATCGTAACGTGATGCACCTGCTTGCATCATTTCAACCGCACAACAGGCTAAACCAAACGTCATTGGCCACATTGAACCCGTTCTGGCCCAATTGATTAAATTATCAATATTGGTTGTGACGATCCCCTGTTCGTGAATTTTTTCTTCAGCACCCATGTTTTTTTATTCCCATTTCCTCATTCCCACTCAAGGGCGCCTTTGCGCCACTCATATATAAAACCAACAACGAGTACACCCAAAAATATCATCATCGCCCAAAAGCCAGCCATACCAACATGTTCAAGCGCGACAGCCCACGGAAATAAAAAGGCGATTTCAAGATCAAAAATGATAAAAAGGATTGCAACAAGATAATATCGAACGTCAAATTTCATCCGGGCATCTTCAAATGCCTCAAAACCGCATTCAAAAGGTGATTGTTTGGCGCTATCAGGTCGCGCATGACCAAGGATTTTCCCTAAACCTAAGCCCAATCCCAATAGTACAACGCCCATAGTCAATCCGATGGCAACGAAAACAAGAATTGGAAAGTAGTTATTTAGCATTTAATCGTTTTATTTTTTATCCACTATTTTAAAGTTATTATACAAACAAGATTCATACCAAGCACTGAAAACCTTAAAAAAATAAGTAATTAATCAACAAGTTTTCATTAATTTTGTATCTTATCAATATAGATGACTCCGTCGTATCACAGTGACAATTTCTGCAGCATTCATTTTATTCAACTACACTAGGCAGTATCAGTAAGGACACTGATAGAATCAATAAGTATATATTGGCTGATGCAATTATTATGTCCTCTTTGTAATAATTATAACCAATTGATATAAAAATACTTTTTTGTTTTTATTTAAACTGTAATTTACCGGTTTTCGTCAAGGGAACATGATGATTTTATCAAAATTAATTTCGTTATTTTCATCTGAGAAAAATTCAGAAAAAGCACTGGTTATCAGTGAGAAACGATATCATGACTTTATTACATCATCTCGAGACTGGATTTGGGAATGTGACAAAACCGGTATCGCTATTTATTCAAATAAAGCATTCACCGATATACTCGGCTATCCCTTAAGCGAACTGATTGGAAATTCCTGCATACAATACATGCATGAAGATGATCAGGCAGATATTAATGAACTAATACCCGAATGTATTGCTTCAAAAACGGGTTGGCATAACAAACTTATCCGCTGGAAAAGTAAACAAGGAGGATGGCATTACCTAGAAAGCTCCAGCGTTATTATACTTGATGATAATGGTAATTTTGCCGGTTTCCGTGGAGTTGATCGTGATGTCACATCAAGAATACGTGCTGAACAAGCACATAGAGAAAGTTTAAAAACACTCAATAACGCTTTCGATGCTA
>JBFIIJ010000014.1:0-16044 GCA_041601315.1 Gammaproteobacteria bacterium | reverse complement strand
TTTGTCTTTTGTTGCGTAAGTAATTGCTTTTGCAATCGGGTGTTCTGATGCAGATTCCAGTGCGACCGCAATATTCAGAACATCGTCTCTACTGTATTGAACATTATAAATTTCGATGTGTTCTAAGCTTAACTCGCCTTTGGTAAGCGTTCCGGTTTTATCAAATACAAAGCAATTTATTTGTGCTGATTTTTCTATTGCGTTGCTGTTAATTAAGGCAATACCATTTTGTATTAATGTTGTTGCCGCGGAAGACATTGCTGTTGGTGTTGCTAAAGATAAAGCGCATGGGCAACTGACGACTAGTACAGCAATCGTGATTTCCAGCCACTGGCTTTGATCAACATGATACCAATACAGCGCGACTAATCCTGCGATTAAAAGCAGGGCGCTAATAAAGACGGAGACTATTTTATTTGCTAATAAAACGGTGTCAGGTTTATTGCTGCTGGCCTTCTCTATAATTCGAGCTATATTAGAAAGAAACGTTTTTTCACCTATATTTTTTACTCTTATATATAGGGGTGATTCATTGTTGGTGCTGCCGCCAATAACATCCATGCCGGGACGTTTGGCAATGGGTAAACTTTCACCGGTGATAATGGACTCATTCACGGATGATTGTCCTTCAACAATTGTTCCATCAATTGGTATGACTTCGCCTGGTTTGACTAATATTTTCTCTGCGACTGATAATTGATTTAATTGGATGATTTCACTTTCGCCATTATCGTTAATACGTGTTGCATAAAGTGGCAGTATGGATGATGTTTTGTCCAGATAGGCTGTCGATTTTTTTCGACTCATGAACTCAAAGTAACGACCGCCTAGTATAAAAAAGATAAACATGACGATAGAGTCGTAATAGACGTGTCCGCTTTGTTGCAATGTCGACCATAAACTGCTGCAAAATGCGATTGATAAACCAAGTGCAATGGGCACATCCATTCCCAATTGTCTGTTTTTCACATCACGTAGTGCGCCGTTAAATATGGGTAAGCCGGAAAAAAACAAAACCGGCAAAGTGAGTAAAAAACTAATCCAGTAAAAAAAGATGCGATAATGTTTTTCTATACCTGATGCTTCACCAAAATAAAGCGCAATGGCAATCATCATGACTTGCATGCCAAATAATGCGGCAATGCCTATTCTTATTAGTTGCGTCTTACGTTCATTTTCATAAATTAATTCGCGTTGTTTGTGATTATAGGGCAGCGCGTTATATCCCAGTTTTGTAATCGCAGCCAGAATATCGCTGAGTGCAATTTTATTTTCTTGCCAATTGATCCGGCATCGTTGCGTTGAGTAATTTACATTAACCTCATTAACACCTTTTAGTTTTGCAATACGAGATTCAATCAGCCAGATACATGCAGGGCAACTAATACCATCAATAATCAATTTTGCTTCTTTAGAATCATCCTCATTAATACTGACAAATTCAGATTGAATCTGAGGGTTATTGAATACGCCAAGTTGTTTGATCTCTTCAGGAACGAGTGAATCCGGTTTATCAGCAAGTTTGGTTCGGTGTCGGTAATAATCCGTTAAGCCAAACTCGACGATTTGCTCGGCAACGGCTTTACAGCCAAAACAACACATCTGCCTCGATTTATTATCGATGAGCACATGTAAATCGAGGTTATCCGCTATGGATTCCCCGCAATGGAAGCAATTATCAAGCATGGCGGCCATTCTAGCGAATAATGTGTTTGAAAATCCTACCTTTTTATTGCGATGCAGTATTTCTTGATCTGGATCAAGTCACTCATTTCTCAAATCTGGAAAATACGGGCATTACAATAAGATAGTTGAGAGAGTGATTTAATGAATAGCATACCTTTACTGGTTTTTATTATCGGTGTTGTTTTCTTTGCCGTAGCGATAACGCTGGTCTATGCAATCAGAAGAAATTTCCAGACCGGTATGGTTTTTCGTGAGCAGTATCGGGAAAAAATTTCACAATTACGTTTCGGCCAGATGATTATTAAACATGGTAACGATGTACAGACACTTCTCCATTCCTGTCCTATTATTGATATAGAAAAACAGATAAAAAATTGCCATTCCTGTCTGAAATCCAGTGAATGCGATGTTGTTTTGGAAAAAGAAATGATCAAGCAGAATGAGTTAGCATTTTGCCCAAATCATTCAGCTTTAGTCCAAAACGCTTAATTGAATTTTTATTTTAATAAATTAACAGAGATCAGGGAGCTGTCACTATGACAGATAGTACTACTTATAATTATAAAGTCGTTCGTCAGTTTGCCATTATGACCATTGTCTGGGGAATTGTTGGCATGCTTGTCGGAGTTTTTATTGCCGCGCAACTTGCATGGCCAGCATTAAATTTTGATATTCCCTGGTTAACGTTTGGACGTTTACGTCCCTTGCATACCAATGCCGTTATTTTTGCGTTTGGTGGTTCGGCACTCTTTTCAACTTCGTACTATATTGTTCAACGAACGTGTCATGTACGTTTATGCAGCGACAAGTTAGCCGCCTTTACTTTTTGGGGATGGCAAACAGTCATCGTATTAGCCGCGATTACACTTCCTCTTGGTATTACGTCTTCAAAAGAATATGCAGAACTGGAATGGCCGATTGATCTTTTAATTACGGTTGTCTGGGTTGTTTATGCTTATGTATTTTTTGGCACCATCGTTAAACGAAAGATTAAACATATCTATGTTGCTAACTGGTTTTTCGCTGCATACATCATCACTATTGCCGTTCTTCATATATTTAATAGTCTTGCCTATCCCGTAAGTTTTCTTAAATCCTATTCTATGTATGCCGGTGTGCAAGATGCCATGGTGCAGTGGTGGTATGGACATAATGCCGTTGGTTTCTTTCTGACATCGGGATTTTTGGGAATGATGTATTACTTCATTCCTAAACAAGCAGACCGACCGGTTTATTCTTATCGTTTATCGATAGTACATTTCTGGGCACTAACGTTTACCTATATTTGGGCGGGCCCTCATCATTTACATTACACCGCCTTACCTGATTGGGCTCAATCTTTGGGTATGGTGATGTCAATTATCCTGTTGGCTCCTTCATGGGGCGGCATGATTAACGGCATGATGACCTTGTCGGGTGCCTGGCATAAATTGCGTACTGATCCTGTATTACGCATGTTAATTGTTTCTTTATCTTTTTATGGAATGTCCACGTTTGAAGGTCCAATGATGGCAATTAAAACAGTCAATGCTCTCTCTCATTATACTGACTGGACTATAGGACATGTGCATTCCGGTGCATTGGGATGGGTTGCATTCATCAGTCTGGGGTGTATGTATTACCTTATTCCACGCTTGTATGGACGAACGATATACAGTGTCAAACTGATCGAAGTCCACTTCTGGGTCTCAACACTAGGTGTTGTTCTTTACATCGTGTCGATGTGGGTTGCCGGCATAATGCAAGGGTTAATGTGGCGTGCAGTTAATGACGATGGCACATTAACTTATAGTTTTGTTGAGTCGGTTGAAGCAATGCACCCTTTTTACATTATACGTTTTCTTGGCGGTGGGTTATTCCTGCTAGGAACGTTAGTTATGGCATACAATTTATGGAAAACCGTTGCAGGCAGCAAACCAGTTACAGCAATCATACCTGAGCCTGTTGGCGCACATTAAGGAGAAGAATAATGGCGTTACAACATACACAAATTGAAAAAAACATTGGTTTAATGATGCTGTTGATTGTTTTAGTTATCAGCGTTGGTGGTCTGGTGCAAATCATCCCCTTGTTTTTTATGCAATCTACAACCGAACCAGTTGAAGGACTCAAGCCTTATTCAGCCCTGGAACTTTCCGGCCGTGATGTTTATGTTCGAGAAGGTTGTTATCTTTGTCATTCGCAAATGATTAGACCGTTTCGTGCAGAAGTGGAGCGTTATGGCCATTACTCACTTGCTGGTGAGTTTGTTTATGACCGTCCTTTTCAATGGGGTTCTAAACGAACCGGACCAGACTTACATCGTGTTGGTGGTCGTTATAGTGATGAATGGCATCGAGTTCATTTAGTAAACCCACGTGATGTTGTACCTGAATCGATCATGCCGGGTTATCCGTGGTTAGAAACGAATATGCTCGATACAAAAATCATTAAACGCAAGATGATAGTTCTGCGTAATCTTGGTGCGCCATATACTGATGACGAGATAAAAAAAGGACCAGCTTCAATAGAAGGGAAAACCGAAATGGATGCGATGATTGCCTATCTTCAAAAGCTAGGTACGTCAGTAAAAACGAGACGATGAGAACTTAATTATGGGTATATTATTTTCAGCTTGGACAGTTTTAGTAGCGTTGGTTTTTTTCGGAATCGTTGTTTGGGTACTACTTGAGAAAAAAGAAAACTTTGATGCAGCGGCAAGAATTCCGTTTGAAGAAGACGATGCACCTATACTAGAAGGCAACGAGGAGGAAAAACATGGCTGATTTTACCAGCGGATTTTGGACATGGTTTATTAGCCTGACAACTATCGCAAGCATAATTTTTCTGTTCGTCTTTCTTATTATATTTTCAAAGAAAAAAGCGGGCGATGAAAATGAAACGATGGGTCATGTATGGGATGAAAACCTTGAAGAACTAAACACACCGTTACCTCGTTGGTGGTTATATTCATTCATCTTCACAATTATTTGGGGTGCTGCTTATCTCGTGTTTTATCCAGGACTTGGGTCTTATGCAGGCATTTTAGGCTGGACTCAAACAGGTCAACTTGAAAAAGAAATGCAAATTGCAAATGAAACATACGGGCCTCTATATGAACAATTTAAAAATACGGATATTGCTCAACTGGCAGAGGATGACGCTGCATTAAAAATCGGTGAACGACTTTACGCAAGTTACTGTACAACTTGTCATGGATCAGATGCTCGAGGTGCAAGAGGTTACCCCAATTTGCGTGACGATGATTGGCTCTATGGCGGAGAACCAGCAGATATAAAAACAACGATCATGGAAGGAAGAAAAGGAGCGATGCCTGCCTGGGGTGCAGTATTAAGTGATGACGATATGTTTAATGTCGTGAGTTACGTTGAACAATTATCCGGTCGTGTCGTTGATGATTTGCATGCTTCATCAGGAAAAGAAATTTACAATACAATGTGTGTTGCATGTCATGGAGCAGATGGTAAAGGGAATACTTTGATGGGTGCAGCTGATTTAACAGATGACATCTGGCTTTATGGCGGGTCACAAAAGAAAATAAAAGAAACAATCGAGTTAGGTCGAAATGGAAACATGCCTCCCCATAAAGAATTTTTGGGTGAAGCTAAAGTCCATATACTTGCTGCTTATATTTATAGCTTGTCGAAGAAATAAATGTGGAAGAAGTAAAACAGAGTTCTGTTATTAATGTTGAACAATCATTATATGAACAACGGCAGAAAATATATCCACGACAAGTAAAAGGCGTTTTTGCCGGTCTACGTACTTCTGCTGTATTTGTTTTACTTGGTTTGTATTTCATCTTGCCATGGATTGAGTTAAACGGAAGGCAAATCATTTTGTTTGATTTGCCCGGAAGAAAATTTCATATCTTCGACTATACTTTCTGGCCACAGGATTTTTTATTTCTGGCCTTCATTTTAATTTTATTAGCCTTCAGTTTATTTTTCTTTACGGCCTTAGCTGGGCGTTTATGGTGCGGTTACGCTTGTCCGCAAACTGTTTGGACGGAAGTTTTTTTATGGATAGAAAGAAAAACAGAAGGTTCTCGTAACCGACAAATGAAGCTCGATAAGGAAGGCATATCTTCTGAAAAAGTTATTCGTAAATCGATAAAACATTTTTTATGGATATTAATTTCAGGAGCGACAGCTGTTACCTTTGTTGCTTACTTTACCCCTGAAAAAGTCTTAAGCCAGAAACTGTTTACATTTCAATTAGGCCATTGGGAAATGTTCTGGATCTTTTTCTTTACCATGGCGACATACATTAATGCCGGTTGGATGCGCGAGCAGGTTTGTAAGTACATGTGTCCTTATGCGCGTTTTCAAAGTGCAATGTTTGACAATGACACACTGATTATTTCCTATGATGAAAAACGTGGAGAGTCACGTGGACAAAGGCGTGCAGGGGTAGACTATAAAGCAAAGGGTTTAGGGGACTGTATTAATTGTACGATGTGTGTACAAGTTTGTCCGACAGGCATCGATATACGTGATGGGCTCCAATATGAATGTATTGGTTGTTCCGCTTGTATTGATGTGTGTGATGATGTGATGGAGAAAATGAAGTATCCAAAAGGTTTAATTCGTTATACAACACAGAATGCTATAGAGGGAAAACCAAGTCGTATATTGCGACCACGCGTTATAATTTATTTTTTTCTGCTTCTTCTTTTTAGTTCTTTGTTTCTTTATACCTTAAGCCAACGAACTTCAATTGGTCTTGATATTATTCGCGATAGAAATCAATTGTATCGCGAGACATCAGGTTTAATTGAAAACATCTATACTTTAAAGTTAATCAATATGGATAACGAAGCACATGAGTTTATTATTAGTGCTGAAGGTATTGATGATTTAATTTTATTAGTAGATAAAGAAAAAATATCTGTTGATGGTGGTGCCGTATTTGATTTGCCTGTACGTATACGTGCAAAAGAAGATAATTTGCATGGACGAAGTACCGCTATTCATTTTACGCTTACAACAAAAGATAAAAGTAAACTCAGCATTAAACAGGAAGCAAAATTTTTGGGGCCAGGCTAATGAGTATTATTAAAAAGGAAGATAAAATTAAGCCATGGCATAAAGAAGCTTATGTATGGATGCTCATATTCTTTCCGCTGCTTGCAGTAATTGGTGGCGTCATAACAACATATCTTGCTGTTAAATCAGACGATGGTTTGGTTGTTGATGATTACTATAAAGAAGGACTGGAAATAAATCGTACTTTGGAAAGAGATCAAGTTGCCTTTGATTATGAATTAAATGCAGAAATTAATTTTGATAAGGAACTGGAAGAAGTAGAGATTACGTTAAAAGCTAATTCAAGTTTTGTTTATCCTGCAAATTTATCCGTTACTTTTTTGCATGCTACCCGTTCTGGTCTCGACAAAGAAGCCAATCTGTTATTAACAAATGACAATATTTATCGTGGAAATTTATCTCTATTAAATCCCGGTAAATGGTATGTTCATATTCAACGAGATGACTGGCGTTTCATAAAAACAATCAATGTAAATTAACTATTTCTATTGTTGATATTCTAGTCTGTAATTGGAGACACTTTACTAATCTCCATTTAAAATCAAATTCCATTATTTTCACAAAAATCGTCGATATGGTAGCTAAAATCTAAGAAATAAAGCTTATTTTGTGCGTTTGTCCATGCCGAGCTTTCCCGCATAGTTTTCTTGTCCTAGTTATAGCAGTTGTTACGAATAATCAGTCATCAAACTTATTGAACCTAAATTTTTAAAACTGCTCAAATTAGTTACCGAGCGAACATAAAGATAGGTTTCAATTTAGATTAAATAAAAAAATATAAAAAACAAATAGATATGTTTAGTTGAGCTTTAAAATATTGCTAGGTTCCAAGTTTGAATGATATTAAAATCGATTGGCGCAATGAGTTCTTAAGTTATTGAATAAAAATTAAAAAACATGGGAATATTGCCGATATATCTTTATTGTGAAATAGTGTTATATTTATGTCTCAATTAAACGACTCATTAGAGCTTTTTATATAGCAAATGTAGTTAAATTAGTTTTTTTTAGAATAAAAAGTAATAAAAATAGGTAAGAAATAGAAGCTATCTATTAAAAATGTTGCGAATGGATTCTCAAAGTGCCGCTGAAACGAAGATATAGTGCGCACTTCATCACATTTTAACGAATTATCACGGTTTTAATTGATCACGGACATCAATTGCGGAATAAAAATTGCGCTAATGAATGTATTTGGACAAATTGTGAGAAGAAATGCTTAATTTTTTTAAACGTAGAACTGAACATCCAAAACAGAATCGTTCCAAGCTTTTTTACGATGGAGCGCATGATAGTTATGGCCCGCAAAAATTAAGCGTTGCTGATTCACTTCAGGCGCTCGAACCGCGGATCATGTTCGACGCTGCTGGCGTCATGACCGGTGCAGAAGTCGCTGCTGATGATGTAGCAGAAGATCAAGCTGAGCAAGCACTCACTCCAGAAAATATACAAGCCCAAGCTGTCAATCAGGAAAACGAACAAGCTGATGAATTGATGGCCGCATTAGCGGATGTTGTCCCTCCCGCTGATCGTAGTGAAATCATCTTTATCGACAAAAGCGTTGAAGATTACACAAGCTTATTATCCGGTATCAGCAGTGATGCCGAATTAGTCTTTATCGATATAAATAGTGATGGCGTTGAACAAATCGCCAACATTCTGCAGTCACGATCAGACATCGAAGCAATTCATATAATTTCGCATGGCAACAGTGGTGAGTTGATTTTGGGTAACAGTTCACTTACGCAAGAATCTATGCAAGGTGAACATGCCGACGAACTTGCAACAATTAAAAATGCATTAACTGATTCAGCCGACATCTTAATTTACGGTTGTAATTTTGCCGAAGGCGAATCAGGAAAAGATGCTGCTGAAACATTAGCAGACCTAACTGGAGCTGATGTCGCAGCATCAGAAGATTTTACTGGTCATGAATCTTTAGGCGGTGATTGGGATCTCGAATTCATTTCTGGTGATATTGGAACAGTAACGATTAGTGCGGAAGCGTATCAAGGGTTATTGGCTCCGGTCGCTCTTACCTTCGATACCTTTACGGTTGAGAATGATGTTGGTGCGGCAGGCGCGACTTATGAAGTAGGTGAATCCTACCGTTTCTCAAACGTCGATGGTGCCGGCGCGGTGGATGCGATTGTTACTATCACTAACTATTCAAGCACAACGGGTGTCTTGCCGTTATTGACCGATATTGATGATACATCAACCGGTACAACGGCAGCATGGCAGCCGTTACTAGGTGTACCAACCAGTGGTTCAACGACCAATGCAGAATGGTCAGCCACATTAACGGTGCAATATGTTGCCTCAGGTACAACGACTGGGTTGGTAGTGGATTCCTATGTTTCACCGATTGACATTGATGGATCAGATACTGGTCTACGCGAATCCGTTTCAGTGACTGCTCCGGTTGTTTCTGTCACACAAAATAACCCGACAACTTTAGTAACCAATCTATCCTATGAAAATGGACTAACAACCATTGAAATTGAACAGCAGTCTCCCGGTGCTACGAATAATCCGGGAATTGGCCCGGGTGCAAATGGTGAATATTCGGCGACGTTTGAAGTACAGCAGGCCAGCATCTTTACCGTTGAACTAAAAACGATCGCAGGTTCGAGTGGTGCGGGTGGGACAACAGAACGTTTTTATGCAATCTCTTTCGATGAAGTGACATTTGGAAGCGCGCAAACCATAAGTGTACCGATACTTGATCTGGATTTGGATAATAGTTCTGGTGCGACTGATCTTGATTACGCCAATACTAATCCTTATGTCGTCGGTGATGGTGCAATTAATATTGTTGATACCACAGACATCACTATTACGGATTCCGATTCGTCGGCAACGGATATGCAAAGTGCAGCGATCACATTAACTAATCCAATTGGCGCTGATATATTGAACATCAGCCCTGCCGATTTAGCGACGATTACTGGCAATGGAATCACTGTATCGGGTAATGGAACAACAGCGATAACTTTTACAGGTGCGTCCAGTTTTGCAAATTATCAAACGGCACTTGCTGCGATTCAATATTCAACAACTGATACGGTTTTAAACGGCGCAGACCGTATTATTGAGTTCACTATTAATAACGGTGATGTCGATAGTCCGGTAGCAACTTCAACCATTGATGTGCTCGGCACACCAACGGTTAACACTTTAACAACAGATAGTTCACAACCAACTATCACAGGCACATGGGATGAAACCAGTGTCACGACCACAGGTTTTCAAGTAACAGTTGATGGTACGACTTATATTTTAGGAACTGATCCTGAATTAACTTCAGATGGTAGTGGTAACTGGACCTTAAACCTGACTGGCTCTGGACAAACATTGACCGAGACCGATGGCCCTTACAATGTCGTCGCATCAAACAGAACCAGTGGTGGTACAGTCATTGATTCTGATAGTACTACAAACGAACTTACTGTGGATTTCACCGCAGTAGCGGATACGTATTCAGCATCGATTAATAACCCATTGGTTATTTCTGTTGCTAGTGCCGGTGTTTTACAAAACGATACCGACAATTCATTAGTAACTGTATCGCAAGTAAATGGTAATGGTGCTTTAGTTGGTAATCCGGCAGCGACTACCGGTGGTGGTTCCGTCACCTTGAATGCTGATGGTACTTTTACCTATACACCGAATACAGGTTTTACCGGTGCTGATACGTTTACTTATACCATTAACGATGGCAGTGGAAATCTTAATACAGTTACTGTAACGATTAATGTCTCTGATGAAGTTCAGGCACTTGGTGATACGGGTACGATAGATGAAGACAACACGCTTACGGTTGCAGCGCCAGGCGTACTCGCGAATGACACGGACCTCAATACAATTGGTGGACTTAATGTTACCGCAGTTACAGATCCGGTTACTGGAGGAAATGGTACCTTAGGTACGGCATTTACATTAGATTCCGGTGCGCAAGTCACATTAAATGCGAATGGTAGTTACAATTATAATCCAAACGGTCAGTTTAATTATTTAGCTAACGGTCAATCAGCTACTGATACTTTTCAATATTCAGTAAGTGATGGTGTTGATACTGTAACTGCGTTAGTAACAATCACAATTACCGGTACAGACGATGCCCCAACTTTAACAGCAACAGCTGACAACCCGACTTTTACAGAAGATGGAAGCGCGGTTGATGTATTCGATAGCGTGGTTATCAATACCATTGAACCAGGCCAAACAATAGAACAAGTCGTGTTTTCTGTTTCTAATGTGACTGAAGGTAGTAATGAAATCTTAACCATCGGCGGTGTTTCAGTTCCATTAGTCGCAGGTTCAACAGCGATACCGGGAATTGGTACAGCAGTTGTGACAGTAGTCGGTACCGATGTAACAGTGACAATTAATTCTGCAGGCACAGCACCTGCTGCTGTTCAATCATTAATTAACAATATTACTTATCAAAATAACAGTCAGGCACCGACTGCAGCAACACGTGACATTGTTATAGAAAGTATTAGAGATAGCGGTACGAGTGCCGGTGCAAATGATAATGACAGTACACCATTAATTACTTCATCAGTTGTGGTTACACCTGTTAGTGATGTTCCAACAACAACAGACCTTACAGTGACAACACAGCAAGATACTAATTATGATTTTGTTGCTTCTGATTTTACCGATGTCTTTTCTGATCCGGATGGCGATGCATTAGTCCATATTCAAATAACCAGTTTGGAAACGGATGGAACTCTGCAATTAAGCGGAGTTGATGTTGTTGCTGGCGATATTATTACGGCAGCACAAATTCCGAATCTTAGATTTATTCCTGATGCAGGTGAAAATAGTATTCCCTATGCCACGTTTAATTATCGTGCATTTGACGGTACAAGTTATACCGGTACGAGTTCGACATTAATATCAAATAGTTTTACTGCAAATGCAGGTGGCTTTACTTATGTTGACGATGTGTTTGGTACTGCGTTACCAGGTGCAGCAAATGGGACATATGTTGCAACCGGTGGTTTAGCAGGTGGTGGCATTGAAGTAACTGCTGGTGGTAGTAATGGTGGCGCTTCATCTTCAGGCGCATGGACACAAAATATAACGCTAACGGAAGCAACAGTTGTAGACGTTAAACTCAGTTATCGTTTGACTTATAACGGAGATTTTGAAGCAGGTGAACATGGTGAAGCTGTCCTTGCTATAGATGGTGTTCGTTATGGTAATGGTGCTGATAATGGTAATGGTGTTAACTTAATTTCTTATACTGATGGCAATACTCACGATTCTGGATGGGTTACTGAAACAATTCAAATTGCACTAAGTGCAGGTTCGCACACACTCCAATTAGGCGCATTTGTTAATGCATCAACTCAATCGACTGAGTTGGCTCAGGTATTCTTTGATAACGTTTCAGTAACTGCTGCGGATTCAAATACAGTTACAGTTAATGTTTTACCCCCTAACGCGGCTCCAACATTAACTAACCTAGATAACAATACCTGGGTCGAAGATACCGATGTCGCAGCGAAATTTATCGATAGCAATGTCACTTTGGCTGATAGCGACAGTGATACGATTACCCAAATAACAGTTCAAATCACTGGCAATCTGGATAACACCGAAGATGTATTGGCATTTGCTGGAGATGCGAACTTCAATGCTGGTACCTATAACGCAGCAACGGGTTTGTTGACTATAACGAGTACTGGTGCAAGTGCGACAGTTGCACAAGCCGAAGCAGTGTTAGAAGCGATTACCTATCAAAACACGGACACCGATAACCCAACTGCAAACACACGAACATTAACCTGGACAGTAACCGATAGTATTAATTCAACTAGTGTCGTAGAGACCAATGAAATTGTTGTAAGTGGCACTAACGATGCTCCCGTGAATACAGTATCAGGTCCGAGAACCGTTGCTGAAGATGCGCTTCTGAATTTAACAGGAATTAGTGTCAATGATGTTGATGGCAATTTAGCAACAACGCAATTAACTGTGACAAATGGTGATCTTAATGTGAGTTTGGCTGGTGGAGCAACCATCAGTGCAGGCGCTAATGGTACGAATACCATTACCTTGAGTGGTACTCAAACTCAGATTAACGCCGCCTTAGCTACTTTAACTTATCAAGGTGATTTGAACTTTAATGGTTCAGATACATTAACAGTTGTATCGAGTGATGGATCATTAAGCGATACCGATACTGTATCTATAACAGTAACACCAGTTAGCGAACCACCTGATTTAGATCTGGATGCGAGCAATACGGCCAATAATGATTTTACTAAAACCATAATTCCAACACCTGCAGGTGTTGCTGCGACGAGTATCGTTGATACAGATGTAACCATTACTGATGTCGATGACACCAATATTGAATCAGCCACGATTATCTTAACCAATGCACAATCAGGTGATCAGTTAACGGTGGGTGCATTACCAGCAGGTATTACTGCAAACGTCGTCGGCAACACAGTTGGTTTAACCGGTAGCGCAACACTTGCGGATTATCAAACAGCATTACAAGCAATTAGTTTTTCTAATAGCTTAGCTACCGTCAATGGCACGGATCGAATTATCACATTTACGGTTAATGATGGAGATATAAATAGTGCCGTCGCTACTACAACCTTGGATGTTTTTGGGACGCCAACAGTAAATGCATTAGTCACGGCTAGCACCCAACCTACCTTAACCGGTACTTGGGATATAAATGATGCAACAGCAACAGGTCTTCAAGTTACAGTTGATGGTACTACGTATATTTTAGGAACACATGCCGCATTAACGAGTGATGTTAGTGGTAACTGGACACTAAACTTGGCTACTGCTGGACAAACTTTAGCGACATCTACTTTTGATGTTTCTGTGTCAACGACAGACGGTACAAATACTATTCCCGACACAACGACTAATGAACTTAGAGTTATTACGACTCCTGAATGGACTATTACCGGTGATAGCAATGTTACCGAAGGTAACAATGCTTCTTATACTATTAGTTTAGATGGTGCAGAGTTATTGACAGCAGGACAAACCGTTTCGATTACATTATCGACAGCTGACATAACTGCGATTGTAGGAACTGACACTACGGCACTTGATACAGCAATGGCAGCTGCAGTTGCATCACGAACCGATCTTACCTACAACGCTGGCACGAATACTCTGACCTACACTGCACCTTCTTCAGGGTATGTTTCAACATACGATAATACCGGAGCAAATTTCAATGACATTTCCGGTTCTGGAACAGTGGTTCCTCTAGGTGATGATGCCAGTTCATTTCAAAGTATAGGTTTCAATTTTAATTTTTATGGAACGACATACACAAATTTATATGTCGGTTCAAATGGTATAGTCACCTTTGGCGGCGGTGCAGCTGAGTATGGTAACGATAATTTTTCAACTGGCGGCTTGATTAATACTAACTCTAATGGATCTGGAGCAGCGCTGCCTGGAATAGCCGCTTTTTGGGATGATTTAAATCCAGCCGATTCTGACAGTGTTGATGTCTTCATTCAGCAAACAACAGAGAGTGGTGTCAACGTGTTGATTATTCAATATGAAGATATTGTTCCTTATGGTGGTGGGACAGATGATAGAGGCACATTTCAGGTGGTACTATTTGAAGGCTCCAATGACATTGAAATCAGATATCAAGATGTCGATTTTGGGGATGATACTAACAATGGTCTTCCAGTCACCAATGGTGCCGGTGCAACGATAGGTGTCAGTGATGGCACTACCGCAAATTTCACCCAACATTCATTTAATACTGCAAGTATTGCTGATAATAGTCGCATAAGGTTTTCACAACCAACCAATTCGATGGCTGATCTGACGGTCAACTTTGCAGCGGTTGTTGATGCGCCAGACGGACCTGAAGACTATAGCCTATCAATTTCTGGTGCGACAGCCGGTAGTACGCTTGGTGCTGCTACTTCAGTAACAACCACTATTTATGATATCGATACCGCTCCAACATTAACGGCAACGCCAGATGCAGGCATTACCTTCACTGAAAATGTAAATACCAGTGTTGATCTATTCGATAGCGTAGTCATAGATACAGGCACTAATAACCGAACCGTTGAGGAAGTTACTTTTAGTGTCAGTGGTCTCGCTGATGGTTCAAGTGAAGTACTTAATATAGACGGAACAGCAGTTCAGTTAACCAATGGCAACACGGGTGTTACTGGTAGTTACGTTTATTCAGTATCAGTATCAGGCAGTACTGCAACAGTAACCTTAACTACCACAGGTGCAACCGAAGCAGCGATACAAACTGTCATTGATAACATGAGTTATCAAAATAATGTTGCAGAAGATCCCACTGCCGGTAATCGAGTAGTAACAATAGAAAGTATTACTGATAGCGGAACGGGCGCAAATCAAACAACAGGTTTAGGTATCAGTGCGACAGTTGATGTGATTGCAATTAACGATGCTCCCGTTGTCGGTGCACCAGGTTCACAACTCGCTTACCCAGGTTCGACAATTAACATTCATGGCACAGGTTTTACTGTAAGTGAAGTTGATGACAGAGGACAAACAGTATCCCTAACTTTATCTGTTGATGAAGGAACAATTAATGTTGCGGCGGGCAACTCAGGAGTAGGTGGTATATCAGGTAGTGGCTCAAGTACAGTTACGTTGACCGGTACCATTGCTCAAATTAACAATTTCTTAACGGGTGCCGGTACAGGAACAATTACCTTCACCGCAGCAGCTACTCCAACTGTTGATGCAACCTTTACAGTGACTGTAAATGATCAAGGTAATACGGGAAATGATCCTGGAACATCAGGCACAGCTACAACAGAAGAAGGTTCAAACTCAGTAACGATAGATACATTTACTGAGATTGAATTTGGCATCAGCGCTACCCCTACAAATATTAGCGAAGATGGTTCTCAAACAACAACGTTTACTTTGTCCATAGATAATGTTGTTGGAGCAGGTAATACGGCCTCGGTAACATTAACTCCAAGCGGTAGCGCAACAAGTGGCACCGATTACACGAATTTCTTGGCAGCTGTTGATGCTGGATTGCCTGCTGGCGTAACACGTAGTGGCAATACATTAACATTTGATGGAGATACATTTACAGGCACCAGCTTTACCTTTTCTTTAACAGGAATGGATGATGTTTATGCAGAAGGAACCGAGACAGTAATTGTAACTTTGAGTGGCGCATCAATAGATAACGGTAATGCCACTATAGATGCTGGCGCAACTTCACAGATTGTTAATATCACCGATGACAGTGACACAACGACAGTGACGTTAACGGCGACCGGGGCGGCGACCG
>JBFIIJ010000013.1:0-16282 GCA_041601315.1 Gammaproteobacteria bacterium | reverse complement strand
TCTTGAAAACATGCATCCGGCTGAAGTTGCCGATGCAACTAAAGATCTTGATGCGGATGATATCGCAGACATCTTGCAGGATCTTCCCGAAGATGTTGCTGACAACGTTCTTCTTTCGATGGATGAACAACACCGTCAACGATTGGCATCAATATTAACTTACCCGGAAGACACTGCCGGCGGCTTAATGAACATTGACGTTGTTTCCGTTCGCGCTGATGTTTCGCTTGATGCAGTTGCTCGTTACTTACGTTTACTCGGAAAGATTCCAACTAAAACTGATAACCTAATGGTTGTCGATCGCGACAATCATTATCTCGGCGTACTTCCGTTAACAGAGCTGTTGGTTCGAGGCCCGGAAACTTCAGTTGCCGAATGGATGGAAGAAGAATCCTATCTTTCTGCAAGCACACCCGAAGCAGAAGTAACTAAATTGTTTGAACAACGCGATTTACTTTCTGCCGCTGTGGTTGATGACGAGAATCACTTGCTTGGTCGTATTACGATTGATGACGTTGTTGATGTTATCCAACAAGAAGCTGAGCAAGCAGTTCGAAGTATGGCCGGTCTTGGTGAAGACGATATGTTTTCATCTGTACTTGTCAGTACAAAACGCCGAGCAGTTTGGTTAGGAATAAACCTGTTAACTGCATTTCTGGCAGCATGGGTTATCGGACGCTTTGAAGACACGATACATGAGCTTGTTGCGCTTGCTGTCCTTATGCCCGTTGTTGCTGGTATGGGTGGTATTGCAGGCAGTCAAACCTTAACCATTGCAATACGCGGTATCGCATTAGGGCAAATTATTAAAACTAATATTAGGCCTCTCATAATTAAAGAACTCACCGTCGGCATACTCAATGGCTTACTTTGGTCATGTGTTGTTGCAGGTATTGTTATTCTTTGGTTTGATAACCCTTTCCTTGGATTAATCATTGGTATCTCCATGATCATCAATTTGGTCATTGCCGCACTTGCCGGAGCAACCATACCGATAATACTTAAACGTTATGGAGTCGATCCTGCGATAGCGGGCGGCGTGATATTAACAACAGTAACTGATGTTGTCGGCTTTATGACGTTTTTGGGATTAGCGACAATCTTTCTTGTTGCTTAAGTAAGCTTACAACTTTGATATATCTCTTAAATAATAATTCAAATATTTACTTTTAAACTCTTCCAAACTCCACTCTTTATTACTCAACCTATCGCTATATTCATCCTTAGTAACATAAACAAACGCCTGTTCAGTTTTATTATCAACCTGAACATCAAACAAATATCGTTCATACATAACATCTTCAAATTGATCGAGTCGATTTAATGTTTCCTCATCAATACCCTGATAAAGCATTCCTGTTATTAAAGATGCTTCATTTTTTATTAAGCCGGGGTAAGTTTTTTCTTTGAACTTGAAGCGATGATAGCCCGTTAAAGTGGCAACAACAGGTTTAAGATCTTTACCAGTAACGGCTTGCATAACGGCAGGAAGTTGCAACGTTCCATATGTGAATACGGAGAACGTAGGCACTTAGTAAAACAAGAATGCTAAATTCGTTGTAATGTTACCAGCGAAATAAAATCCACTGAGGAACGGTCACGTTGTCCAGTTCGTGCCTTCTAACATTAAACTGCCCGTCACCGTTGTTATCAATTAAGTAATAAGATGGGCCGATTGCTGGCGTTACCTTCACCATATAAACAGCACCGTTAATACTATATTCTTCAATTACGGCATCATCTTTATGAGTAATAGTAATGACAGGCTCGATATTTTCACCAGTTTCAAGTGGATCGGGCAATTCTGGAGGCTCGGGAACGGGCTCAAGTCCACCCGGATTGGAATTACCCGCCATCAACGCAGTCGTTGCGAAAAGCAGTGCTAATGTCATTAAAAACCTTTTCATACTGTCTATCCTGTAACTCATATTGAGTATTGCTATTATTTGTACTTTACCACCTCAGTCTGCTTAGATGAAGCAGATCAATATCAATAAGGGAACAATGCTATTGATTCCTTAAAAGCCTGAGATTTTTTCTTGAAGCTGTCATAATTTGACCATATAAATTCTCATTTTACTGCAAAAAACACTCTATGACTGAACACACAATGGTGCTGGTTGACGGATCTTATTACCTGTTCCGTGCCTATCATGCTATACGAGACTTAACTAACACGAAAGGCGAACCTTCTGGTGCGATCTATGGTGTTATCAACATGATCCAGAAACATTTGACCGAAGGTGGGCCGGATTATTTTGCCGTCGTTTTTGACGCCAAAGGTAAAAATTTTCGCAACGATTTATATAAAGAATATAAAGCTAACAGACCGCCGATGCCGGATGATTTGGTCACACAAATTCAACCATTGCACGATTTAATTCATGCGCTGGGTATTCCTTTGTTAATGATCGATGACGTTGAAGCTGATGATGTTATTGCCACCTTATCAAGGCAAGCAGCTAGTAAAAATATCAAAACCATTGTTTCAACCGGCGATAAAGATTTAGCGCAAATGGTCAATGACCGTATCCATCTTATTAATACGATGAGTAACGTTTATTTAGATCCGGAAGGGGTTAAGGAAAAATTTGGTGTGCCGCCGGAACGGATAATTGATTACCTGACATTAATTGGAGACACCTCGGATAATGTACCAGGCGTACCTAAAGTCGGGCCAAAAACCGCTGTAAAGTGGATAAATGAATATGGTTCTTTAGATGAAATTATCG
This sequence comes from Gammaproteobacteria bacterium, assembly GCA_041601315.1. GTDB lineage: Bacteria > Pseudomonadota > Gammaproteobacteria > Eutrophobiales > Eutrophobiaceae > UBA7359. The sequence continues at coordinate 13,550 of JBFIIJ010000013.1, read as the reverse complement.
CTCGCGCTGACGAAATAAAAGGCAAGGTCGGAGAAAACTTGCGTGAATTTCTACCGCAATTACCTTTAAGCAAGCAGCTGATCACGCTTAAGTATGATGTAGAGCTCGATGTTACTCCTGAAGACTTAATCATTACCGAAACTGATAATGCAACTTTAAGAAAAATATACAGTTACTGGAATTTCCGCACCTGGTTATCTCATCTGGACGAGCATGATGAAATAGAAGAGGAAGATTGTGACGCTACTGAAGAAGAACATGAAACAGAAGATCCGCTCGAAGCTACTGACGACTCTAACGAGCCTGAAATAAAATCTGAAGCAGAATATGAAACAATTTTGACCAGCAAACAATTAGATCAATGGATCGATAAGCTTAATAAAGCTAAGTTAATTTCTATCGATACTGAAACAACCAGTCTGGATTATATGAAAGCCGAGATTGTTGGTATCTCATTTGCTGTTGCTGAAAATAATGCCGCCTATGTCCCTCTGCAACATGATTATTCCGGCGCGCCAGAACAACTTTCATTAATGACAACACTGGAAAAACTTAAACCGCTTCTTGAAGACGAATCCAAACACAAAGTTGGTCAAAACTTAAAATACGATTTAGAAGTGTTTGCTAATTATAAAATTAAACTTCGTGGTATCGAGCATGACACCATGCTTGAGTCTTATGTTGTTAACAGTACTGCCAGCCGACATGACATGGACTCACTCGCATTAAACCTATTAGGCATCGAAACCATTCACTATGAAGACGTTGCTGGCAAAGGCGCAAAACAAATTCCTTTCAATCAGGTCAGCATTGAAGTCGCTGCGCCTTATGCCGCTGAAGATGCAGATATTGTTTTAAAACTGCATCGTGTTTTATCGTCGGATCTAAAAAAACTGGCTACATTGGAACATGTTTATAAAACGATAGAAATGCCTTTGTTATCCGTGCTTGCACGTATTGAACGAAATGGCGTAGTTATTGATTCTGATTTATTGATGCAACAAAGCTACGAGTTAAAAACACGTATGCAAGAAATTGAAATGGAAGCTCATGATCTTGCAGGCGAAACTTTTAATATTAGTTCGCCCAAACAAATTCAAACAATATTATATGACAAAATGAATTTACCGGTTTTGGCAAAAACGCCAAAAGGACAACCTTCAACTGCTGAATCTGTTTTACAAGAATTGGCCGATGAATATAAGTTGCCCAGTATGATTCTTGAGTACCGCAGCGTTAGCAAACTTTGTTCAACTTACACAGAAAAACTACCACAAATGATCAACGCTGACACCGGACGCGTTCACACATCATATCATCAAGCGGTTGCAGCAACGGGACGACTGTCATCATCTAATCCTAATTTGCAAAATATTCCTATACGAACACCGGAAGGCAGAAAGATACGTCAGGCATTTATTGCACCAAAAGGTTACACCATGGTCGCTGCAGATTACTCACAAATTGAATTACGTATTATGGCTCACTTATCTAGCGACAGAAGCTTGTTGGATGCGTTTGATAAAGGGCTCGATATTCACAAAACAACCGCAGCTGAAGTTTTTTCAGTCTCGATTGATGAAGTAACTAATGATCAACGGCGCGCTGCAAAGGCAATCAACTTTGGTTTGATTTACGGCATGTCTGCATTTGGTCTTGCCAAGCAATTGAGTATCGGACGTAGCGAAGCAAAAGAATATATCGACCTTTATTTTAATCGCTACCCGAGTGTAAAAGCATTTATGGACGACACTCGAGAGCAAGCAAAACTGAATGGTTTTGTTGAAACTGTTTATCAACGCCGACTGTATTTACCTGAAATCAATTCACGCAATGCCGCAAGACGACAATATGCAGAGCGCACCGCAATTAATGCACCAATGCAGGGAACCGCGGCGGATATTATTAAACTAGCTATGATTAACATTGATAACTGGCTACAAGAGACTAATATTGATGCGAAAATGATCATGCAAGTACACGATGAACTGGTATTTGAAGTCGCGACAGAAAGCCTGAATACATTTACTAAAGAAGTAGATGCGCGGATGTCTAAAAATAATCGACTCAAAGTTCCGTTAGTTGTGGATATTGGACATGGTAACAACTGGGACGAGGCGCATTAACAACTAGGCAAAGCTTTATTTTTCAATGAGATTCATTTTATAATTTTGACTATGACATTGCTCATGTTGTGCTAAAATCCTAGAAAGATATAATTTTTCATACAAAAAATTAAAATAAACCCGTTTCATACAACTATCGATATTCATCGAACTAAAAAATCATGTTAATTATTCCTGCTATTGATATTAAAAACGGCAAGTGCGTTCGCCTGAAACAAGGACAAATGAATCAGGAAACTGTTTATTCAGATGATCCTGTAGTGATGGCTGATAAATGGGTCAAGGCTGGAGCCAGAAGACTTCACATTGTCGATTTGGATGGTGCAGTTAATGGCACACCGAGTAACGCAGATGTTATTAATGACATTGCCAAATCATTTCCGGATATACCATTACAAGTGGGTGGTGGCATTCGTGATGAAGACGTTATTCAAACCTATCTTGATATTGGCGTTTCCTACGTCATTATCGGAACGCGCGCTGTAACAACACCGCATTTTGTTTCTGATGTTTGTCTCGAATTTCCCGGTCATATTATTGTTGGCCTTGATGCGAAAAATGGTAAGTTAGCGACAGATGGCTGGTCAAAACTATCACATCATGATGCAAATGATATGGCTGAACGATTTGAGGAAGATGGTGTTGCAGCAATAATTTTCACCGATATCGGTCGCGATGGCATGATGAATAGTGTCAATGTCGAGGCAACCGTTGCCCTTTGCCAAAATATTACTATCCCTGTTATTGCCTCTGGCGGCATTACCAATCTTGATGATATACGTGCTTTATGTGAGTCCGGCGAAGAAGGTATCTTTGGCGCAATTACCGGTCGTGCTATCTATGAAGGCACCCTAGATCTCGCTGAAGCACAAAAAATGGCAGACAAACTTTGTACCTATAAGGACAATTAATGGGCCTTGCCAAACGCATTATACCTTGCCTTGATGTTGATAATGGCCGGGTTGTTAAAGGCGTTCAATTTGTTGATATTCGTGATGCTGGCGATCCTGTTGAAGTAGCTAATCGCTATGACAAGCAAGGCGCCGACGAAATTACATTTCTTGATATTACTGCTAGCAGCGATGATCGCGATACCATGGTACATGTCGTTGAAGAAGTCGCTAGTCAGGTTTTCATTCCACTTACAGTCGGCGGCGGTATACGCTCTATAGAAGACATCCAACGTATGTTAAAAGCCGGCGCTGATAAAATCAGTATTAATACGGCAGCAGTTAAAGATCCTGAATTTGTATGTCGCGCTGCAGAACAATTTGGGTCGCAATGTATTGTTGTCGCCATCGATGCAAAACAAACATCTTTCGAAGGCGAAAAGAAATGGGAAGTTTTTACTCATGGTGGCCGAAATACAACCGGGCTTGATGTTATTGAATGGGCGCAAAAGATGGCGGAATACGGTGCAGGTGAAATATTATTAACCAGCATGGATAGAGACGGTACTAGAGATGGCTTTGATATAGATTTGACTCGTGCAGTAAGTGAAGCCGTGAACATTCCAATCATTGCTTCTGGCGGTGTAGGTAATTTGGAACATCTTGCCGACGGTGTACTCTATGGTAAGGCAGATGCGGTTCTTGCTGCCAGTATTTTTCATTTTGGTGAACACACTGTCGCTGAGGCAAAAGAATGTATGGCCAAACGAAATATTGAAGTGCGTGTTTAATACGACATTGAGTAAACCATGAGCAATTGGTTAGACAAAATTAAGTGGAATGACGACGGTTTAGTACCGGTCGTTGTGCAGGAAGCTGGCTCCGGACAAGTGCTGATGCATGCCTGGATGAATCGTGACGCACTTGAGTTGACCAATAAAAACAAAAAAGCGACTTACTGGTCACGCTCTCGCCAATCATTGTGGGTCAAAGGCGAATCATCAGGACATTATCAAACGGTTGAATCAATACAAATGGATTGTGATTACGACACATTATTGCTTACAGTAAAGCAGGAAGGCGGGATTGCATGTCATACTGGCCGGCACCATTGTTTCTTTATGACGCTTGAAGACGAAACATGGCAAGAAAACAAAGAAATTTTAAAAAACCCTGAAGATATATATAAATAGCTGACTTAGAAATGAAACAAGATATTCTAAAATCACTCGACGAAATTCTGGAACAGCGAAAAAAAGCTAGCCCTGATGAGTCCTATACTGCCAAATTATTCAGTGACGGCCTGGACAGCATTCTTAAAAAGGTAGGTGAAGAAGCAACTGAGACGGTAATTGCATCTAAATCCGGCGAAAAGGCAGATATAATTCACGAAATTGCCGACTTGTGGTTCCATACCCTCGTTTTACTAAAACACCACAATCTGGAATCAAACGATGTTCTTAAAGAACTTGAAGCTCGTTTTGGCTTATCCGGACTTGAAGAAAAAGCCAATCGCAGCAAGTCATCATAGAATTCAAATCACACATCAGGCTTGCCTGCTGTAACGAAATCGGTTCAACTACTGTTAAATAACTATCTGGAGAAATAAGTATGGGGTTTGGAGTCTCCGAATTACTCATCATTTTACTCATTGTTGCTTTACTATTCGGCACAAAGAAACTGCGTAACATGGGCGGCGATCTAGGCAGCGCCATAAAAAGCTTCCGTAGTGCAGTAACTGACAAAGATGATAAGGAAAAATTAAACGAAACGAGTAACGATCAAGCACAAGGTGATGTAATAGAAGGCAAGGTTGAGTCGTCAGACGAAGACGCTCCCAAGAGCTGAGCTATAAACATCATCACATAAAAACAAAACATGTTTGATATTGGATTCTGGGAACTGGTCATTATCGCGCTAGTTGCGTTGATAATAATTGGTCCGGAACGTTTGCCTAAGTTTGCTCATGATGCTGGCCGTCTTATAAGAAAGGTTCGAAGCTTTATTCAAAATACCAAGAGAGAAGTCGAAAAAGAATTGAAGCTTGATCAATTAAATGATCTCAATGAAAGTATTCATCATGTAGAAGGACTGATGAAAGAAGCTCCCGATCGTTTCTTTAAAGAAGAAATTGATAACAACAACGAACATAACCCACCTAAGTAATTACTGCTTTTTATGACGGACGCCAATACAGATAGCGGACAATCTTTAATCTCTCATTTAATAGAATTACGCACTTGTGTTATGCGTGTGGTAATCTGTATTTTCATTGTCTTTTTGTTGTTACTCCCTTTTGCCAATCAGATATACAATTTTGTAGCAATTCCATTAATTGCAAAGCTACCGGAAGGTAGTCATATGATCGCGACCGAGGTTATTTCACCTTTTTTTGCACCATTTAAATTAACAATATTTTGTGCTGTTTTTTTCACTGTGCCTTACACACTTTATCAAGCATGGTCATTCATAACACCCGGGCTTTATTCAAATGAAAAAAAATTAGTGCTTCCATTGCTTGTAAGTAGCACTTTGCTTTTTTATACGGGAGTACTGTTCGCTTATTATATTGTTTTCCCTGTTCTGTTTGCTTTTCTTACAAAAACAGCGCCGGAAGGCATAATTATAATGACTGATATTAATCAATATCTTAATTTTATACTTAAACTATTTTTTGCTTTCGGTATTTCATTTGAAATACCTGTCGCTACTTTCTTGTTAATAAGAAGTGGTTTTGTGAGCGCGACAAAACTAGAGGCAAACCGTCCCTATATTATTTTGTCTGCTTTTGTAATTGGCATGTTATTAACGCCGCCGGATGTGATATCTCAAATTCTATTGGCAGTGCCAATTTGGTTGCTGTTTGAAAGTGGGCTTATTCTGGGTAAAATCTACGGTAATAAAAAAGAAACCGAACAAGAAAAAATTTAACGTGGGCTAATTGCTAACGGAAACAGCCCAATTGTTGCTTAACTTTGTTTCTAGCGTTTTTTCATATTCTAATAATTTATTTTCTATTTCCGATCCAATCATGATTTGCGGGTTAGAGTTTTTATAACCTTCCTTGTTTTCTTTTTCAAGAATAATTTTCTTGGCTATATCAAAAGCCTTTATGAATGATTTTGTTTGTTTCAATCCATTTTCAAGATACGCATCGCCAAAATAGGTATATTGACCATCGTGCCCGCAACCAAATGAATTTCGATCTGCATTTGCAGCCGTAATTAACAATGTGTAGGGATCTGTAAGCGGTTCAATAAAGCCTCCTGAATAACAGGCAGATATTATTATAATGCGCCATTTAATGCCGGCTGCATTTAATGCGGCATTAATTGTTTCGGCATTTAAATTGTTTAACTTGAATGGCTTAAAGTTAGCAGAAATATAATGGTCTTCAGAACCGTGGGAAGTTAAAAACAATACCAGTATATCTTCATCTATGTTCATTAATTTTGCTGTTTCTTTAATGCTGTTTTTTAAGTTATGCCCATTCGCTAGTGGCACACTTTTAACCGTCTCTTCATTATTAATTAACACCATCGAGCGGCCAAACGTATTAAAATGATTGTCCATAATAGCTTGAGCTGATTTTGTTTCATTCATAAACACGTCTTCATCTGCATCACCGGCAAAACCAATAAAAAACAAATCCGGCACACCAACTTTTCCCTCAATAAGATTTCCGGTTGCTTTATCAAGCAGTGTGTTTTGGGAGTAATAAACAGTTTCAACATCGATGTCGTGTAAACGTGTTATGCTTTCCTTTGCCGTTTGCAATGGATACCAAAGCGGTTCTGCTGGCAAGACAAACAAAGGTGAGATATTAATTAACGCATAAAGCACAACATAAACGATTGTTGGTAAAACAGAAATATAAAAAAATCTTTTTATTACTCTTGCGGCAACGAGCAAATACCACAAAGCATAAATAATAAAAACTGCCCACTCTATTTTATTAACATCAAAATAAGACTGCTCTTTAGTTAACAAAGACAAACTAATTGTTCCTAGCCATATAACAGGAGCGACTGATAAAAATAGAATGATTAGCTTGTTTAGATCTTGTAATCGATTGTTTAAAAAAGCGAGCAAACTTAAACTGAAAAAAAACAACAGATAAAGTAGCGCCTGATAACTTAGACCATAAGGGTTAAAATAATTATCTGGTGCAGTATTAAAATAGTGTTCTACTATAGATAAACACAAAGAAAGCAGTAAAAGCAGGCAGACTTGTAAATACCCGCCTTTAAAAGACCAGAGATGGACAGGCATAAACAAAGCGGTTCGTGTTCCCGCTATTATATTTCCAAACAACTCTAGTAATGGTGTCAGTAACTTCATTATCTAAACGTACTCATTTCGTTTAAATAGTACGAATCAATTTATGATTGTTTCCAGGGTAGCCCATGAAAACGCCAGCCATTAATCGTGTTTCGATGTCCATTATCGTCCTTATCTCCTTCGAATCCTTCGAGAACATTATATACGTTTGAATAGCCTGCGTTGATTAACATTTCCGCCGCCATTGCAGATCTGGCACCACTTCGACAAAGCATAAGTAAAGGAATAGAGGAGATTTCCTTGCTTTTAGAAAATTGCGCTTGTAATGCATCACTAACTTTATTCGTGAAATCCTGCTGTGTAGTCCACTCGGGAGGCTCTTTTAACGCAACATGCAAGGCGTTTAGGGGATGGCCGACATACTCATATTCCATCGAACTTCGAACATCAATCAATACTGCGTCATTCTGTTGCTCTAATATCTCGTACGCCTCTTTTGGACGAATTTCTTTAACCATTTTAATATCACCTATGCTTAATGATATTCAACAGCATAAATCATCCCTAGATTGAATACTAAACTGATATTAATCCATAGAATAATCAAAGATTTATTGATCGCGTTTGCATGGCGCATTAACATTAAGCCCGTTTTAATAAAATCATAATAAATTGGTAAGAAAATAGTATGAGTATGGATGATCGTGACGGTGTAATTTGGCTCGATGGCAAGTTTGTTCCCTGGAGAGAGGCTAAAGTTCATGTGCTGACGCACACGCTGCATTATGGCATGGGTGTGTTTGAGGGCGTTCGCGCTTATAAAACCGATAAAGGCACGGCTATTTTTAGACTTCAGGAACATACCGACCGGTTATTTAGATCGGCACATATTTTAAATATGCCGATGCCTTATGATAAAGAAACGATTAATAAGGCCTGTCTGGACACGGTAAAAAATAATGATCTGGAAACTGCTTATATACGGCCAATGTGTTTTTATGGCTCAGAAGGCATGGGTCTAAGAGCAGACAATCTGGAAGTACATGTCATGGTCGCCGCATGGGCCTGGGGCTCTTATTTAGGCAACGAAGGATTAGAAAAAGGCATCAGAATCAAGACGTCTTCTTACACTCGTCACCATGTAAATATCACCATGTGTAAAGCTAAAGCTAATGGCAACTACATGAATTCGATGCTTGCTTTACAAGAAGCACTGGCTGACGGTTATGATGAAGCTTTATTGCTTGATAATGAAGGCTATGTTGCTGAAGGTAGTGGCGAAAATATTTTCATTATCCGTAATGGCATTATGTATACGCCAGATTTGACCTCGGCTCTTGAAGGCATTACGCGCGAAACAATCATGCAATTCGCGCAGGAAAATAACATTACTGTTAAAGAAAAAAGAATAACGCGCGATGAAGTGTATGTAGCTGATGAAGCTTTCTTTACCGGTACTGCCGCTGAAGTGACGCCAATTCGTGAGCTTGATAACCGTAAAATCGGTGATGGCAAACGAGGACCCATTACAGAGAAATTACAAAAACTTTATTTCGACAGCGTAGAAGGCAAGCTTGAACAGTATAAAAATTGGTTGAGTTACATATAGGAGCTTTACTTATGAGAAACTCTGGACAAGACATGGCGGAAGTATCCACTAGCAAGGAAACGGTTTTCCAAATTAAAAAAGCGCAATTGCCCTTGCACTGTCCTTTGCCCGAAATGAGCCTTTGGAATCAGCATCCTCGTGTCTATCTGCCGATTGAAGATTCTGGCAAGGCAAAATGCCCTTATTGCGGCACTGAGTTTATCCTTGAGGAATAAATCAACACAGCTAACACATGGCTTTTAATATTTGGCGCATTACTGATGGGAAAGCGGGTCATGATTCTCAAAGTATCGGACTCTGTAACGCGATAGAAAATCTTAAAGACTGCAAATGTTTTGATATCCCCGTAGAAACGGCTTTTACTAATTTTAAAAACCTTCTATTAAAACAGTTTCCATTAGGAAAAGATTTGCCGGATCCAATGCTTATTATTGGCGCCGGACACAGCTGCCATATACCAATGTTATGCGCAAAACGTGCGCGTAACGGAAAAACCATTGTATTAATGAAGCCGAGCTTGCCTATGTCGCTTTTTGATGTCTGTATAGTTCCGGAACATGATCAAGTAGAAGACAAAAATAATCTGATAAGAACCAAAGGCGCAATTAACCCTATACAGTTCAACAAAAATAAATCCGTTAATACGGGTTTGATTCTGATTGGCGGACCATCGAAACACTATTATTGGAACGACGAATCAATCCTGAATCAAATAAAACAAATAACTGCCAGCAACTCTGATATTCGTTGGTTAATTGCAGACTCACCCCGCACACCGGAAGGGACTTTAAGCAAGATAGATAACACGATGAACCTAGATACACTGAGATATAAAAACACATCCAGCGAAACAATTCGTGAAATTGTTTTTAATGCTGACAATATATGGGTTAGTAAAGATAGTGTCTCAATGATTTATGAATCTCTTTCCTCTGGCGCAGCCGTCGGCTTACTCGATATAGAACAAAAAAATAACAATCGAATATCTGACGCTATAGATACATTAATTGAACAAAAGCAACTAAGCTCATTTGAAATGTGGAAAAACAATAATAAATTAACACCTCCTACTTTTAAATTTAACGAAGCTGATCGTTGTGCATCGTTACTATTAGAACGAGGACTATTAAGTTGAGTAACGCTGAAACATGTAATGTCGCTTGTCCAGTATGTGAGGCCCCTGAAACACATTATTTTGTAACAAAAAATGATTATCCGTTTAATCAGTGCAAGAAATGTGATTTTGTTTTTTTAAATCCTATGCCGAATCAGGATCAACTAAACGAACAATACACGGATGTCGAAAAAGAAGCCGACCCAACTTACAGCAAATCAGGCTCACGATTAAGACGGGCTTTCATCAAGCTTCCTCGTTTTCTGCCTTATGCATTTGGCAAAAACACACTGGATTTTGGTTGTGGTGGTGGTTTTGTCGCCTATGCATTAAGTTTTATCGCAAAAAGCTCTACTGGCATTGATATCAGTGAAAATGCGGTTGCCTATGCTAAACAGCGATTCAACCGGGCAAACTACGATTGTATGGATTTTGTTCAATTACTCGAAACAACGGAAAAATTTGACTTTGTATACTCTTCTGAAGTCATCGAACATGTTAGTAATATTAACCTTTATATGAAAACGCTAGCACATTTAGTTAAAAAGGGAGGCTATGCCTACATCACTACGCCAGACCTAGGACACCCGAAAGTACCTGAAAATATAACCGAATGGGGAATGTTATGTCCGCCAATACATGTACAGCATTTCACCCAAAAAACCGTAAATATATTATTTAAGCGTTATGGCTTTAAAGTGCTTAAATTCTACAAACATAAAAAACCCGGCCTTATTTTTCTTTCTCAAAAACTATAATTGCTTTTCAGAACATCGTAAGCCATTAAATATTAAGTTATTATATTGCCATCTGATATTTATCTTCACTTCCATTCACGAGAGTTTTTTTGAAACCAACGATATTACAAATATTACCCGAACTTGATTGCGGCGGAGTAGAACGCGGGACTCTCGAAGTTGCAGCCGAACTGGTACGCAGAAATCATCGTTCCATCGTTGTTTCTGGTCCAGGTCAAATGGTGCCACAACTCATATCGGAAGGCAGTGAACATATCGAATTACCTGTTGGTAAAAAGTCGATTTTCACTGCCATAAAACTCATTCCACAATTACGACAAATATTTAAAGAACAGCAGGTTGATGTTGTTCATGCACGTTCACGCTTGCCAGCATGGCTAGCTTATTTAGCATGGAAGAAACTTGACTCTAATACTAGACCAAAGTTCATTACTACGGTTCATGGCCCATACACTGTAAATCGCTATAGTAAAATCATGGTGTCAGGCGAGCGTATCATTGCTATTTCTCAGTATATTAAAAATTATATTTTAAAAAACTATCCTGATGTTGATGAAAATAAAATACAAATTGTTCATCGGGGCATTAGCAAGGAACTATTTCCCTATGGCTTTAAGCCATCCAATGACTGGCTACATAACTGGAATGAAAAATACCCAGGGTTATCAAACAAATTTATAATTACTTTACCGGGCAGAATAACTCGCTGGAAAGGACACAATGATTTTATAGACATTATTACCAAAGCAATTAACGATGGGCTTAATGTTCATGGCCTGATTGCTGGCGGAACAGATCCTGGCAAAGACAGTTTTCTAAAAGAATTAAAATCTTTGATAAATGTGAAAAACATGAATGAGCATTTTACGTTTCTTGGCCAACGAAATGATATGAGAGAGATCATGTCTATATCAAACATTGTATTATCTCTTGCAAAAACACCGGAAGCATTTGGCAGAACGGCGCTTGAAGCACTAAGCTTGGGAGTGCCTGTAATCGCATACGATCATGGCGGCGCAGCAGAAGTTCTGGGGGAAATGTTTCCAGAAGGCAGAGCAGAACCACTTAACACAAATCATGTAAATGTGATTATAAATAAATTTTATAACTCAATGCCTAAAGTTAAAAACGAAACCGCGTTTACACTAGATACCATGCTAGATAAAACCATTTCTATTTATAATTCTTTTTATTAGATTGCTAATAATGAGCAATAATAAAAAAATTATTACTATATGTATTGCGACTTATAAACGCCCTGGTTTATTAAACAACTGTTTGATTTCAATTGGACAGCTTTCTATACCGGGAGGCTACACACCAATAATCATAGTTGTTGATAATGATAGCGAAAGATCTGGCGAATCCAGTTTTAATGAAGCAATAAAAAATATTGAATTTGAATCACATTATTATGTTGAAGCAGACCGTGGAATTTGTTCAGCAAGAAACTGTTTACTAGAAAAGTCTCTAATTCATAATGCATCTTATATTGCTTTTGTCGATGATGATGAGTTAACTCATAAAAAGTGGTTAGTTAACATGGTTAGAGGTTTAGTCGCTTACCCATGCGACATCGTTGCTGGGCCTGTTGTACCAATTAAAGAGACCATAGCGCCTGAAGACTTTATAACTGATCCGAAGCACCCATCTGGAAGCGTTCCGAGAAATATTCCAGCGGGCAATGTACTTTTTAGTGAAAGATTAATAAATGAACATAAACTAAGGTTTGACCGATATTTTGATTTTATTGGCTGTGAAGACTTTGATTTTTTTGATCGCGCTATTAAAAATAATATGAAGTCTGTCTGGGTCGATGACGCTATTATTTTTGAAACTATTACGTCAGAAAGAGATACTCTTCAATACACCATATATCGTCATTTTACCGGAGGAATAAATGTGGTTATGCGATATAGAAGGCATAACTCGCTACTTTTTGCATGGGGTAGATATTTACCAAAAGCCATTGGTAAATTTATTGGCGCTTGCTATTCATTAATAAAAGCTATTTTTGTATCGCACAAGCAAAACTTTAATAAATTTATAATTAAAATGTCGAATGGCTTCGGCTACATATGCGGCTTAACAAACATTATAATTGAACGATATCGTTATTGATTAATATGATTAATACTTATAAAAATATTTTTTTGTTAACAAACAAATATTGGCCTTGCCTTTTAATACTGCTCGCATTCATTGGTTTTATAAGTAAGTCTCTATACAACTATCCAGTTGGATTAATGGCGATATTAGGTCTTTGCCAACTTATAATAACGCCCAAGAAAATAATACAAGACCGAATTATAAAAACATTTAGTCTGGTTTTTTTCTGTCTTTGGCTGCCATTGCTAATTTCTCTTCCTGATGCCGTAAATTATGATCACTCAGCTCATACCGTTTTTCCATATTTAAGGTTTTACTTTGCGGGTTTGTTTATTATTACTGAACTATCAAAAGATCCTGATCGTATAAAGTTTATTATTGCCAGTCTTTTTTATATTGTTCTTTTCTGGTGTGTTGATGCAACGATTCAGTTTGTATTCAATAAAAACCTATTGGGATTTCCTTATGAAGCCGGACATATTACCGGCATGTTTTATCCAAGAAACACTATTTCACATATCTGTTCTATTCTTTCTGCATTTTCTTTTTTATATATCTTTAATAATCTTGAAAAACATAAATGGCTGGCTTTAAGTATTGTTCCATTATTTTTTATTGTTTTACTTAGCGGTCGGCGTGCGGCATGGGTTATGTTGGCTCTAT
>JBFIIJ010000012.1:0-16913 GCA_041601315.1 Gammaproteobacteria bacterium | reverse complement strand
GAATTAGTTTTTATTTCTGTTTGTTCAACATTTACATCTGGAATTGCGTCATTAATCCCTGTTAAAGACTCAGTCTGCTCATTTGAATAAGAATGGCCGTGTTGAAAAGATGAATCCTGAGAAACATTTGCATCTGTCAAACTTAAACCATTTTGCATAAACATTTCTTTTAAACGTGGAAATGCATCTTCAATTGCTTCACGTACAACTGCGTTGCTAGAAACAAAATGAACTGTTGCATGTTCCTGATTAACACTGACACGAATTTCTATAGGGCCTAACTCAGCAGGATTCAAATGGATGTTTGCTGATTGCATTTTCCCACTTACCATCATCATTAAACGATTACCTACTGCATCACCCCAACCATTTTGAGCAACAGGAACTTCAATACGATGTAACATCGCCCCTGATTGTTCTCCACTTGTATACGACTTTATTGAATTGCTATTACTTACTGTTATTGGGTTAAATGTTTTGTCAAGACTCGCCAATTGATCAGCAAGCTTTACTGTATTAATTTCCTGACGACCAACTTGTGTCAAAAGCAAGCTATCTGAATCAATATCGCTTTTACCCAGATCTTTCATGTATTGAGAAAAATTAATATCATCAAGGATATTGCTAACGTTGATATTTTTCTTATCTATAGATTGTTGTAACAGGTCAGTTGTAATGACTTTACCAGCATGTAAATTTGATTTATTAAAACCTTTGTTTAATATGCCTTCTTTTAGCAGGTCCTCACTAATTAAGTTCGTTGTTTTCAATAGTGCGTTTGCATCTGGATTGCCGAACAAATCAATATTTTCAATTTGAGTCGCATCTTCTGATGTCAGCATGCTCAATATCGATGCCTGTTTCAATGCAGTTGAGTGTGAAGGCAATTCAATGCCTGTTAACCCTTGTAGTTCAGTAAGGTCTTGAATTTCTAGTCCTTTAATAGCGGCAAAATCTGACGGCTTAAATTTGCCATCTGGCGGCAAAATGTCCTCCATTGCCGACGAAAACTCCTCTGCAAACAACTCTCCTGACAAGCCATCATCTGACCCAACAGGAGATGATAAGGCATTGTTTTCAATGCTTTTTCCTGTATTCAGCAGATTAGATGTCAAGGTTGGGTTCAATTGTTTTTCCTATTATCCAATGATTATTGAGATCAATATTGCAATGCCTATGCCAATGAAACCAGATTATTGTTTAGCTTAGAAAAAGGCTATTTACGCCTAACGTTTTATGTTTCTCAAACTCAGTTCGTCTAAGTGATTTTGCTCGCGTAAAGCCAGAACATGTTGTTCAGTCTTATGAAATCTTTGAAAAATATTCTCCATCGTATCGAGTTGTTGTTTTTCTCTTAACCATTTATCTCTTTCATGTGCATTCATTCCCTCTTGTATGTTTATTTGAATTTTTAACAACCGAATACCTTCATCGATTTGCAAAATAAAGGCCTGACGTTCACGCACTGACTTAATAGATTGTGCTGCACCGCCAGGTTTAAGGTATCCCGCATATTCCTGTCGGTAACTTTCTAATTGATTTAATCGATCTTTATAGTCATTCAATATTTTTTGTGCGGCAGCAAATTCCCTCGCAGCAATTCGTTCTTTATTTTCAGATAAACTGACTATTTTTTTAATCCGTTGAGACCGCGTCATGTGAAATACCTTACTCCATTAATAAATTCGAATTACATCAGGATTCAAAATTTTGTTTTAATCTTATTAGCTGTTGCATGGATTCCGTATAACTTACTTTTTCGTTCATGCCCTGACTAATAAACTTCATAAAATCAGGTTGCAATTTTATTGCCAAATCAAGTTGCTCATCTGCTCCAGGTTGATATGCACCAACACTGATGAGGTCCTTGTTTTGTTGATAAATAGAATTTAATTGACGCATAGATAACGTCACTTTTTGGTGTTCACTATCCGTAATTGAATTCATTACCCGACTAATCGACAGTTCTAAATCAATTGCCGGATAAATACCTGCTTCTGCAATTTTTTTAGACAATACGATATGACCATCAAGTATAGCTCTTGCTGAATCTGCAATCGGATCATTATCTGCATCTGACTCAGTTAATACAGTGTAAATTGCAGTTATTGAACCTTTATCTTTTGCACCATTACCTGCTCGTTCAACCAGCTGAGGTAATCTGGTAAATACAGATGGTGGATAACCGCGTGTTGCCGGAGGCTCTCCTATTGCTAATGCAATCTCTCTTTGCGCTTGAGAAAACCGTGTTAACGAATCCATTAATAACAAAACATGTTTTCCCTGATCGCGAAAATATTCTGCTATGCTGGTTGCCAGTAAAGCACCATGTAATCGCATTAAAGGTGGATCATCTGCTGGGGTTGCAATTACAACCGAGCGCGACAAACCCATTTTGCCCAAACTTTCTTCAATAAACTCTTTAACTTCACGCCCACGTTCACCAATCAATCCAACAACAATAACATCGGCTTCTGTAAAACGCGCCATCATCCCAAGCAAAATACTTTTACCAACACCACTGCTGGCAAACAAACCCATACGCTGACCACGACCAATCGAGAAAAATGTATTGATTGTACGAATACCTACATCCATAGGTTCCGTTATTTTTGAACGTGCTAAAGGATTAATAGGTTTACCATTTAGAGGTACTCTATCTTTTGGATTAATTTTTGGCCCATCATCAAGTGGTTGACCCGCACCATTAATAACACGACCTAAAAGTTCCGGACCAACTGCAACATCACCTGCGCGACCTAAAGGTATAACTCGAGCATTAGGTGATAAACCATGTGGTTGTCCAGTAGGCATAAGAAAAATATTGTCTCCGGAAAAACCAACAACTTCAGCTTCAATTGATGTGTGTTGATCATTATTAATTCGACAATAATCACCAATTGCAGCCCGACAACCTGCCGCTTCTAATGTCAAGCCTACCATTCTGATTAATCTACCCTGCACAACCATGGGAACAGGCTGGTGATTTTTTTCTATTAATTTATTGATTCGTTGTTTCCAGACAAGACGCCTATCAGGTTCAAGTTGCATCATCAGTTTGGTTCTCGCCATGTTTACGTTCATCACCTAACATATTCGCGGCAACAGCAGATAAACGTGCTTCAATACTTGCATCGATATATGATGATTCTGTTTCAACGCGGCAATCGCCACGAATCAGTAATAAATCTTCTTCAAGTCGATATGATTTTTCGTCATCTCCCAGTGATAACGCATTACGTACAAGTTGGATATCCTCCGGATGTAAAAAAATCGTCGGGCTTCTCGCAGAAATGGGTAGTGCTTTTACTGCTTCTCTTACAACGGCAACAATCTCACCAGGTTCAATTTTAATTTCTCTGCGTACAAGTTGACGAGCTATAGCCAATGTTAAGGCAGCAATGCTACTTTCCAGTTCATCATCCAGTTGTGATATCGGACTGCCTAATGATTTAAATAGTGCTTCAAGTTTATTAAAAAGTTCTTGTGATTCAGCTTTAGCCTGCAACGCACCCTCCTTATGTCCTTTATCGCGACCTTCCTTACGCCCCATATTGAATCCTTCGTCATACGCATCTTTATGTAAAGATTGCATTTCATTTGCTGTAGGTGGACGTATACCATCAGAACTATCGCTTGCTATTCTTCCTTGTACTTGTGGTACTTTCCATTCAACGTATTCGTTTGCATCAATGGCTGAAATAATACGATGTTTTAAATTGCTCACGAGAGGATTAGATAATTAATTATTAAAATATGGTTAACTCTTGATTTAGATTAACTCTTCATCTGCGCTGCCACCTAAAGAAATCTGTCCTTCGTCAGCTAATCGCCTTGCTATTGCAAGAATTTCTTTTTGTGCTGTTTCTACTTCACTTAATTTAACAGGGCCTTTTGCTTCCAAATCATCTCGCAACATTTCGGCTGCTCGTTTAGACATATTTTTATAGATTTTTTCTTTCAAATCATCATCGGCAGCTTTCATCGCTAATAACAAGCTATCAGTAGATACTTCTCTCAAGATGGTCTGCATTGAACGATCATCAACACCATTCAGATTTTCGAAAACAAACATTAAGTCCTGAATCTCTTGCCCAAGATCTTCATCAACTTCTTTCACTTTTTCCATGATCGCGGCTTCAGAAGTTGAATCTATAAAATTCAATATATTTGCAGCCGCCTTAACGCCACCGATTGTTGATGACTGCACACCACTACTGCCTTTTAATTGTAATTCTAATGTGTCGTTTAATTCTTTCATTGCCGCTGGTTGAACACTTTCCAAAGTTGCAATTCGCAATAAAAGATCAGCTCGTACTTTTTCAGGAAAGGCTGTAAGCACTTCTGCAGACATATCACTTTCCAGATAAGATAAAATAATGGCAATAATTTGCGGGTGCTCATTCTGAATTAATTCAGCTACTGATTTAGGAGTCATCCATTTTAGTGATTCAAGACCTTGTGAATTACCACCAAGTAAAATTCGGTCAATAACACTGGTCGCTTTTTCTTCACCTAGAGCACTGTATAAAACATTCCTGACATAATCATCAACACCAACACCTAATGCAGTTTGTTTATTTACCGTATTCATAAACTCACCAATAACATTGTTGACCATCTCTTTAGTCAGGTCTTTTACTGTTGTCATTGCAATACCAATACGCTGTACTTCTTTCGGCCCCATATGTTTTAGAACTGCGGCGGCAGAATCTTCACCAATCGTCATTAAAAGAACAGCTGCTTTTTGCGTTGGGTCAAGACCGGTGTTTTTAGCAGGCGCTGCCATTTATTCCTCTCCTACCCAGTTTCGTACGACCTGTGCCGCAAGTTTTGGATCGGTATTAACCATCTCTTTAACATTATGTATCGATTTATCATATTCCGGCGCTGACTCGATTGCTTTCATTTCTGTCGAGTGTTCTTCACCATCAGATGTCAACTGAGCAGCGACGCCACCTGGCCCTGTTAATGCTGATTGATGCAAGGTAATTTCCTTGTTCATCATATTCTTGATTGCTGGACGCAATATTCCAAAAACTAAAAATAAAACAAATAAGCCGCCACCGACCTGTTTAGCAATATCCCATACCCATGCTTGTTGCCAGATAGGTGCTTCAGGTAAAGGTTCTATTGCGTCAGGTACACTAAAAGGTGAATTCATGACATTGACTCTATCACCACGAATTATATTAAAACCAATTGCTTCTTTTACCAGATTCGTAATTTGATCCAATTCTTCAGGTGTATGTTCTATCCTTGTAATTTTACCTTTATCACCTAACGTCTTTTTGTAATCGATAACAACCGCTACCGACAACCGATTTAAACTTCCTGTCGCTGAACGCGTATGACTAATCGTTTTATCTAATTCGTAATTACGAGTAGCGCGGCTTTGTGAACTACCCACTCCTGATTGATTTTTACCATCGGCAGCCTCTGAATTACCGGCCACTTCCGGCGCAGTTCCATCAATGGCAGGTTGATTAGATAACGCACCTGGCACACCACCTGATATTTTTCCTGATGAACTACGATCTTCTTCTACTTGTTCACTGCGTAATGCAGGCATATCAGGATTATAAGATTCTCGCGTTTGCTCACTACTGGTAAAATCCATTTCAGCTGTAACCTGTGCCTTTACGCCATCAGGACCAAGTAAAGGTATTAAAATATTTTCTATTCTTTCTATATATGAGTTTTCAACCTGCGTTACATATTGAAATTGAGATGAAGTCACTGCCAAATCTGCAGACGAATTGTTTTGGCTCATCAAATGTCCATATTGATCAATGATACTAACGTTAGAAGTTTCTAAACTAGGTACACTGGATGCAATCAGATTTGCTATAGCCGCTACTTGTCCTGCTTCCAATCGATGTCCGGGATAAAGATCCAGTAACACTGATGCACTTGCTGCTTTACGATTTCGCAAGAAAACGCTTTCTTTTGGTACTGCAAGGTGAACTCTGGCTGCTTTAACTGCACTCACCTTACTTATAGACAAGGCTAATTCTTTTTCCAACGCATGTTGATAACGCGCCTTCTCCATAAATTGGCTGGTACCTAACTTTTGTTCTTCATTAAGAATTGAAAAACCACTGCTAGCACTTTTTGGAAGGCCTTCTTGCGCAAGCTTCATTCTCGCTTCATGAACTTTTGCTGATGCAACCATTACTGCACCGGAATTTTGATCCACATGATATTCAATATTAGATTTCTGCAGGGATTCAATTACCTGCGCAGCGTCTTGTTCAGATAAACTTCCATATAGCAGACTGTAATTTGGTTTTTGCGACCAAAGTACAACATAAACACCAACAGCAACGCTTCCCGCTATAGCAAATAAGAACATAATCTGGCGTATAAAAAGCGCTCGCTTTACATCTTGTGAAATTAAAATTGGTTCGGCCATTATTCTTAACTCAATAAATTATTGATTATTAAACTGACATATTCATGATTTCTTGATACGCACTGACAAGTCTGTTGCGTACCTGCGTCATAGCTTGAAAAGAGACCGATGCTTTTTGTAAATTGATCATGACATCCGTCACATCAATATCGGGATTACCGAGTTCAAATTGTTTGGTTAACTCACCAGCATGTTGTTGAGTTTCATTTACCTGATTCACCGCATTCTTAAACATGTTAGAAAAATCCGGACTATTACCTTTATCAATAGCTGTTTGATTGATACCGCTTGCCTTTTCAGACATAGCTCGCATCTGTACTAACAATTGATCCATATTTATTTCGTTCATAATACTATTCCTTTTTATTTATTAATTAATGGGGATTGCTACGCCACGTTCACGCATTTTTGCTAATTTGTAACGTAAAGTTCGCGGGCTAATACCCAATTTTTCTGCTGCAGTTTTTCTGCTTCCCATCGTTTCCTTTAATACTTCAATAATCATATTTTGCTCACGATCCTTTAGGTCATCTCCCAATGTACTATCACTATCAAAATCTGCTTCATTACTGAACGTATTTGAGATTTCATCTTCATTAAAAGACCGATGTTCAAATTGAATTTCGTTTTCTGTTACTACGCCAGACACCTGAAGAATAAGTGCGCGTTGCATAACATTATCTAATTCGCGAACATTACCTGGCCACGAATAAGTTTGTAATGTTTTACAAACATCTGAAGATAGTTCTGGACATGAAACATTATTCTCTGAAGCTGCGCGTGCCAGTAAATATTTTGCGATTGGCACAATGTCATCTTTACGTTCACGTAATGCAGGCATATTGATAGGGAAAACATTTAAACGATAATATAAATCTTCTCGAAATAGTCCCGCTGCAACTTCTTTTCGCATATTTCTGTTTGAAGTAGCAACCACTCTCACATTCAAGGCAATTGAATTCTGATCTCCTAAACGTTCAACTTCTTTTTCCTGAAGTACACGTAATAATTTCGCTTGTAATGGCAAACTCATTTCGGAAATTTCATCCAGTAATAAAGTACCATTCTGTGCTTGCTCAAACTTTCCAGGACATGCTTTATAAGCGCCAGTGTAAGCCCCTTTTTGATATCCAAACAAAATTGCTTCCAACATATTTTCAGGAATAGCAGCACAATTAATTGCAACAAATGCTTCCTTACTTCGATTTGATTGTTGATGAATGTATTGAGCCAGGACCTCTTTTCCTGTTCCACTTTCACCTGTAATAAGCAAGGTGGCATCGCTATTAGCAACACGTTTAGCTATTTCCATTACTTCTTTTGTTTTCGTATCCGTAGCAACGAAGCCCGTTTCAGTTTCAGTTAACACTGTTGGCAAGAATTGACTAACTTTACTGATCAGAACTTCCGGTTGAAATGGTTTCACCAGATAATCAACCGCACCTAATTGCATTACATCAACAGCTTGCTGAATCGTACCAAAT
Source organism: Gammaproteobacteria bacterium (assembly GCA_041601315.1). GTDB lineage: Bacteria > Pseudomonadota > Gammaproteobacteria > Eutrophobiales > Eutrophobiaceae > UBA7359. Next base: position 9,014 of record JBFIIJ010000012.1, on the reverse strand, counting down.
GCGGTCATTAAAATTATGGGCAAATCAGACTGACTTGTTTTAATTCGTTTTAATAAATTGACACCATCCATTTTTGCCATTTGTACATCACTAACAACCATGTCTATTGATTTATTTTGGATAACGTTAAGTGCGTCTTCGCCATTAACTGCAGTTACAGGGATATACCCTGCCATTGTTAGCGTTTCCTTCAACGCTTCGCGTAAATCATTATCATCTTCAACTATCAAGACTGAATAAGTCATATAAACTCCTGTTAACACCAATTTTTCATAAAAGTTATTTCTTGTTTGACGTCTTATAAACAGGCAAACATATTGTGAAACATGTTCCTGATTTAATGCCATTTTCTACAGTAATAGTCCCTTTATGTGCGCGTACAACCGCATCTACAACTGCAAGTCCAAGCCCAGTGCCATTAACACGTGTTGTTATAAAGGGTTCAAATATTCTTGATTTGATCGAATCGGGTATACCGGGACCATCATCTGTAATTTTTAACTGAATCACATCAGGCTGAGTGTGCGCTATATCAATATTTAAATTAACACTGTCACCACCGGCCTGACATGCGTTATTAAATATATTTTGAAGGGCACTTTTAAATGCATCGCAACTTAAATTAACTTGCACATCGGTAAGATTATTATTAAATGCAATTTTTAAATTACAGTTTTCAAGTTCAGCATGTTGCTGTGAGATGCAATCATTAATGACATCGATAATATTTGCAGGACTTGCATTCAAGCGACCACCGCGAGCAAACAACAACATTTCTTCTACCAAAATTTCAAGGTGTTGTAACGACGACATTATTTTTTGAGTGAACCGCTTTCTGCGATCATTATCAAGATTGTTGACGCCCAGATTTGAAACATAAAGTAAAGCTGAAGAAAGTGGAGTGCGAATTTGATGTGCTAATGCCGCTGCCATTTCACCCATCGCAGAAGCACGCTTTAATCCGGAAATTTGTTCCTGTAGTTGTCGAGTCTCGGTAACATCCGTAATAAGCAATATTTGCCCTGGTTCTGAATCTAGTGATTGAGTAGAAATATTGACATAACGACCATCATGCAAAGTAACATCATGACCATCATCCCATTGTGGTTTAAATGCACGTTCAACAACATCACGCCAGCTTTCATCAAGTAGTGGTATACCAAGTAGTTCAGACGCAGCTGGATTACATTCACGCACAATTCCATGACCATCAATAACAACAACTCCACCAGGTAATGCTCGTAAAAGATTTTCAAGTCGATTACTAACTCGTTCACGTTCTTCAAATTCACGATTTTTTTGATTGCGAGTGTCAGTGAGTTCTTTACTTAACAACGAAACCTGTTGCTCAAGGTCTTCATAAAAGTCGGTCAATGATGAAGACACTTCGTTGAAGTGTTGAAAAGCCCGTTCCAGTGATTCCGTTTTATCAGGGTTTAGCTTTCTTGATAAATGCTGCTGTGACATTTCTCACCATAATAATTGTTAATTAATTATGGTGAGAGCAAGGACTATGCCATTGGATTTATCTCAATAAATACAAGTAATTGCGGAGTTTGTTAACAATCAGTAAAAAAGAGTTACGTCAAATTTCCGACGCAGTTTCTTTGCGTTGCATTCCCAGTTTTCTCATCTTTTCTACTAATGTTGTACGTCCCATATTCAAGCGTTTAGCTGCATGAGCAACAACGCCGTTCGCTTCATCTAAAGCCTGTTTTATTAGGCTCGATTCAATTGAATTAATATGATCTTTTAAATCAACGCCACTTTTAGGCAGTCTGGGCATGCGTAATTGTAAATCAGATTCGACATCATCATCTTTTACAAAATTTTCTAATACTGTTTTTGCCTGATATTTTTCAGGTATGTCATGCACATCAATAACACCATTGGGATAAAGAATAGAAAGACGTTCGATTAGATTGGCAAGTTCACGTACATTCCCTGGCCATGAATACTCTGACAAAGAAACGACTGCCGATTGCGTCAGCGATATTCCGACACCACCTTCATGTTCTAAACGTTCGGTCAAATCACTAATCAACATCGGTAAATCTTCGGTTCGATCTCTTAATGCTGGCATTTCTATTGGAAATACATTGAGTCTATAAAATAAGTCTTCACGAAAACGTCCGGCTTCAATTGCAACTTCCAAATTTACATGTGTTGCAGCAACAATACGTACATCTGCCGTAATTGTTTTGTTACTACCAACACGCTCAAAAGTCCGTTCTTGCAAGACACGTAACAGTTTCACTTGCATAGGCAAACTCATGTCACCTATTTCATCGAGAAATAAAGTGCCTCCTTCTGCCATCTCAAAACGCCCTTGACGAGTACTTATAGCACCAGTGAACGCGCCTTTTTCATGACCAAATAATTCGCTTTCTAATAAATCTGCAGGAATAGCACCACAATTAATCGGCACAAAAGGTTTATTTCGTCTTGATGATTGATAATGAATATTTCGCGCAACAACTTCTTTACCAGAACCTGAATCACCGATGATCAATACGTTAGCTTCCGTATCTGCCACTTTTTCAACCATACGGCGTACACGTTTTACCGCTTTACTTTTTCCACCAAGACTACGAAACAATTCCATTGAACGAGGACTACCATCTTCATGTCTAGTCTGACGGTAGATTTGTATTTGTTGTAATACAGGTTCCAGTTTTTGATAACGTAATGGCAGGTCAATCGAGGCAATAGAACCAATATCCATTTCCTGATTAAAGCGGGTTTTAGCTTCGGGATCATTTAAAAGCACAATCGGTAAGTAAGCATCAAATGCTTTTATACCTCTAAATACGGTAAGCAAATCCTTGCTCGCTCCACAATTGCCCAGTATCACCATGATGATGCCTTCGTTTTTACCAAATTGAGATTGCCAGTTTGCCGGGTCAGCAATTTGTATCACGTCATAACCCATAAACTCCATAATCGCAGCAATATGATTACGAGTTTTACTGGAACAATCAATTATTACGAGCTTACTGCTTTCAATTGCCACAAAAGCATCTCCCCACTAAATTTATGATAAATTTTTCTGCCTTTAAGACATAGTTAAGCAGTTGACATTGAGAATGTCAAAATTTTGTCGTCTTATAATGACTGTTTATAATCAAATAAAGTAAAAACTTGGTAGGAAAAAAGTGTGGTTTTAATTAAATCGTTAAATTATTACATTTCGGGATAAGTATTTTGCATTTCTTTCCCTGTATGCAGAATCTTCAGTTTTTTTGAAACTTTTACTTTTTCATCGTTGATTAAATTGGTGATCTTTTCATGTGTCGATAGCAATTGTTTCAACGCTTTTAGATCAACATGAGACATATCCTGCTTGTGTTGTATTAGAAAGTGACTCTCTATATTTTGAGTATATTCCAGTATTCTTTTTTTCAACTCGTCGATATTCTTGTCCTGATCATTGATCAGGTCACAGATATGTTCACTTAATATAATAAGTGAATTGAAACTCTCTTGGGATTGCAACTGAAACATATTATAAATATCCAGTATTAAATAGTTATGCCGCTGGCTCAATTTGACTGCGTGTTTCAGTTTGTGCAGTTGGTCCAATACCATCCCATGCCGATTTGATTTCCACTAATAGACCATAGACTTCGTTAACCAATGAAATATCATTTTTGATATTTGATTCAATCAGTCTACGTGTCATATATTCGTATAAATTATCTAGATTAGTTGCAATCGACCCGCCTTTTTCATGATCCAGGCTATCACGCAAACCTCCGATGATAGAAATCGTCATACTGATATCTTCTCCTTTTTGACTGATAGCATTTGACTTCATATGACCTTTTGCCTGAGAAAGACTAGACAGAGCCCCATTAATCAACATCTGAATTAAACGATGTGGTGTCGCATAATCAATTTCTGTCTGAAGGTTTATTTTGTTGTATTCCTTCAATGCAAGGATATTTCCCGAGTTAAAATTATTCATTAGGTTTTATACCTCATTAAGTATTTATTCATTGTGTAGTACCTAAAGTCATTGAGATGGATTTAAAATATTACTGATTTGAGCAAACTGTTGCGTTAAAAATTCACTAGTTGAATTCAATTGTGTCATCAATATATCCAGAGCAGAGAATTGAGCCAACAACCTGTCCTCCAAGGCTTGTAATTTTAGGGACAGATCTTCTAAATCTTCATCAATATTCTTAATAGTTTTATTTAGACCCGTTGTTTTGCTATCAATAAAACCTTCAGATTTTGAATATTCTTTCAAGGTTGTTTCTAACCTTGTCGCAATACCATCTGTAGTAGAAAACAAATCAGCAACGCCACTTAAATTCGTAGATAGCGCACTGGTTAACTTGGAATCATCTATCTTCAATGTGCCATTACTAGTACTCGTTATTCCTAGATCCACCAGCGTTGAATAAACAGCGCTCCCGCCGGTTACCGATTGATTAATCTGGTTTCGAACCTGATTACTTAAGTTTCTGACTGTTGCATCGCCCAATAGAATTCCGACAACATTAGTTTCTGCATCAAACGCAGTAACACTGTTCATGTAAGAAATCAGCGAATTATAATTTGACACAAAGAGTTCAATATTGCTTTTTATCTTGCTGGTATCAGTTGAAATTGTTAGGTCATGCACATTTCCGGTGTCTTCTTTTAACAATGTCAATGTGACACCTTGTATTGCATCAACGACCGTATTTGAAGCACTAAGTACTTTTTGTCCATCTATATAAATTTCGGCGTCTACCGCGGCATTGATCTGAGTTAATTGTTCCGGTGTTGTTGCATCATCCGTATCATAATAGAAGGCAGATAGACCAGACGCATCAGTATCATTTAGGTCATCATCATCGACAGTAATTTTCAATGCATTAGCAACTCCGGTTTTATCCGAACTCAAAATAAGTTTTGCGACTGTACCACCAGCACCATCATCGACATTAGCAATCGTTGCAGAGACACCGGTATTATCAGTTGCAGCATTAATGGCTGTTCGTATGCCAGCAAGTGTATTATTACTACTATCTATGGTGACATTAAAACTTGATGCACCTACTGAAAGCGTTAGTTTACCCGTCCCGACAACCGTATCCTGATCAGTGTAGGCTTTCGATAATAATTTATTCGCTTCAGCAAAATCCCTGACTTCAATACCGTAAACACCTGCGGCAACTGAACCTGATGTTGTTGCAGTATATACCGTTGGATCAGCAGAACTCGCGGAAGTTGCTTCATAAGTTGAAGCTGTTTTTAAAATAGTAGTTGAACTTAGAAATGTAGAGACAATACTTTTCAAGCTGCCAAAAGCTGAAATTTCAGCCTCGGTATCGGAACGTTTATTTGCAAGTAATAAGGTCTTTGCATCACCTTCAGCGGCAACAAGGCTGTTCACAATTGAACTTATATCTAGTCCGGAACCAATGCCGGGCACAGAAATCATAGTGACTCCTTATAAATTTACGAAATTCTTGTCTCTAACAATGCAGAATTCGCACCAACTAGACACTCGCATTAAGTAACATTCCAACACTTTGGTTTAATTGCTGCTGTACACTAAGAAACTCTTCAGACGGGATAGTACGAATTGTTTTATGACTTTCACTATCCACAACCCTGATAACGGTTTCACCAGTATCCTTATCGATACTAAAATGAAGGTCACGCTTCAGATTCTGAACATGTTTATTCATTTGTTCAGTAGCTTGTTCCAATTGTTGATTTGATGGTTGATTACCGTCCTTAGTAAGCGGCACTGATTGTCCACTACCAGACACTTCTTGCCGTGCAACAGTCCTGTTAGCCTCAATCACCTCATGCTGATGGACTTGTGTCCCTTCAGCAGATCGAGACACTGTATGTCTCAAATTTGTGGTGACTTCGGTTGGCATAATGAAACCTCCAAAAACGATTTAAATTGAAATCACGGTCGGGTTATTCACCCGACCGTTGTTATAACTAATACTCAATCTCTTCATTATTGTAATAATGAAAGTACTAATTGAGGTTGAGAGTTAGCCTGTGACAAGATTGAGATACCTGCTTGTTGCAAGATCTGATTCTTTGTCAACTGTGCTGTTTCTTGTGCAAAATCTGCATCCTGAATACGACTTCGGGCTGCTGAAAGGTTCTCAGACGTTACAGACAAGTTAGCAACAACAGATTCAAATCGACTCTGAATAGCACCCAACGTTGCACGAGAAGAGTTAATCGCATCCAGTGCTGAGTCAACTGAAGCAATGGCTGCATTAGCTCCTGTCACAGTTGATATATCAGTATTTGAGATAGAGGTACCAGACAAGGTTGATGCTGTAGTAGCCGCACTAAATCCTGTATCTGCAATGGTGCCCGTTGTCGTCAATGCAATACCGCCACTAGTACTGGTTGTTAATGTCACCGTACTACGTGTTGTAGCAGCAGCAGCTACACCAGTTGTCGTTGCTGTAAACGTGCCTGTTGCTTGGGTAAAGGAATGGACGATATTCGAACCATCCGCTGAAACCAGGTCAACACCTGTACCATCATCAACAGCAGTAACACCCGTCGCACCTGATATAGCATTAATACCAGCAACGACAGCGCTTCTATTGGTTCCTGCGGTACCACCCAGTGTTATGGTTGCTGTGGCTGTACCATTAATGGTAAGAGTACCTGTACCAGCTGTAGTACCGGTGGTACCACCGCCTACAGTCAATGAGTCGGCAGTTGCTGTCACATTCGTACCTGACAATGCATTAATAGCAGTCGCCAAAGTAGACGCGTCATTGGTTCCAACTGCGCCTAAGGTAACACCATTGACAATCAAGTCACCGGCATCGATAGCATTAGCTGTAACAACACCACTGGTAACAGATGCAGAATAGCTGGCACCAAGATCAGTCGTTCTGGCACTGGCAATGGATGCAACTGTAATGGTCTGATTCGCATCCGCACCGACCTGGAATGCTTGTGAAGTAAATGTGCCGTCTAGCACTTTTACACTGTTAAAACTGGTGGTTGAAGCAACACGATCAATTTCAGCGATCAGCTGTGCAGCTTCAGTCTGTAGTGCTGCTCGGTCAGAAGCACTATTCGTTGCGTTAGCTGACTGAATAGCCATTTCACGAATACGTTGCAAGTTGCTCGTAATCGTACTCATGGCACCCTCAGCAGTTTGCGCTAAAGAAATACCGTCATTTGCATTTCGGGATGCCTGGTTTAAACCGCGAATCTGAGCTGTCATTCTGTTTGCAATAGCAAGTCCAGCAGCATCATCCTTTGCACTGTTGATTCGCATACCAGAAGAGAGCCTTTGTAACGCAGTTGCCAGACCGCTGCCTGAAGTATTCAGATTTCTCTGAGCATTCAAAGACATCACGTTAGTATTTATAACTTGTGGCATAATTCTACTCCTTTCATCTCCCCGCTGGCTTATCATTTGACAGCAGAGATAAAGTTTATCTCTAGCAGATATATCAATTTAAAAATCGATATTCACTGCTTCCGGAAAGGTTATCGGATCATCTAAAAAAAAACTTTAGCTAAATTTAGACTTGGAGTATAAAGAGAGCAGGGCTTTTATATAAACATTTGATAATAATAGGTATTTTTTAATGGATGGCACTTTGCTTGTGCTATTTACTTCAAAAAATATCAGTTTAATGGGTCTAAAAATAAGGACTTAGAGAGCGTTAAAAAGTGATAGTCCCTGAATACGAGAGAACGTTGTCTGAGCTGCCTGCAATGAAATTAATCTTGATTGAAGTTCAACTGCAGCTTCAGCGATGTCAAGATCTCTGACACTGGAAAGGGTTGCTGCCATTTCAATCTTGAAAGTTTCATTAACTGATTTTTGATCATCAATTGTTTTTAATTTGGCACCTACATTTGTGCGCACCCGCGTAACGTTATCAAATGCAATATCGATTTCGCTTAATGCAGGATTAATCATGTTTAGTAAATCTGAATGACCCGCTGTACTTGAAAGCGTTGTTTCCAATGCAGTAACCAGATTCTTAACTGTAGAAAACATATCTTGCGTCGTACTAGGTTGCAAAGTAAATGTATCGCCTGCTACCGGCGTACCGGTTATACCCGTCTGAATTCCGTTAAACTGAATTGTGCCACCACTGGAAAAAGCGGTTCCTGCTGCAACGACAACACCACTCGTCGCTCCGGTGACACCGTAAGTAAGGTTTCCAGGCGTTCCTGCTATAGTGATCGTATATGTATCCGCAACATAGGCGGCAGGGTCAACCACCTGACCTACATCAAACACCCCCGTTCCATTATTTAAGGCATTCGCAGTTGTTTGAAATGTGCCGTTACCTTTTTTCATATCAACAAATACATCATGACCGGAATCACTATCTTTTATTTGTCGACCAGATGATATTTGTAATCCACGTTGACCCTGATCACCACTATAAATATATGTGCCATTTGCTGCCTGAGTGAATGGTTTAGTGGTTACCTGATATCCAGAAAATAAATATTCCTGATTAGCATCCTTAGTATTGGCCAAACTGACAAGTTCATTTAATCGCTCGCGAACTTCCTGAGCTAATGCGAGGCGATCAGTATTATTTAAAGTGGCATTACTCCCTTGTATTGCCAGTTCCCGCACACGTAATAATGAATCCTGCACACTGTCCAGAGTGGATTCTTCCAAAGTTAGTCTGTTCAATGCATTGTCTGCGTTTCGTTGATATTGATTAGTCACAGATAAGGCTTGTTCCAGACGCAATATATGTGCTGCGCCAGTTGGATCATCTGATGGCCTTAACAAACGTTTGCCTGATGATATCTGTTCTTGTATTTCTGTCAGGCGGCCTTGTTGTTCAAGCATGCTGTTAAGCCCACGCTGTGTGAAATAAGCTGTTGAAACTCTCATATCTAATAACTTACCGGAATGAATCTAATAATGTGTTAAACAGGCCATCGGCAACACTTATCATTTGTGCAGCAGCAGAATAAGACTGTTGGAATTTCAACATGTTCGCAGCCTCTTCATCCAGATTGACGCCGGAAATACTTTCACG
>JBFIIJ010000011.1:0-16930 GCA_041601315.1 Gammaproteobacteria bacterium | reverse complement strand
TGAGTGTCGTGCTGGTGATGATGTCATTCAAGAATTAATCGCGCCCTTAAATCATCGTGAGACGTCGCTGTGCGTGCAGACAGAACGTGCATTTAGTCGCCGTTTATTTGGCGGTTGTCAGTTACCTATAGCTGGACAAGCTTGTATTGTTGGCGATGAAATTGAATTAGTCGGTTTGATTGCAAGGGTTGATGGGAGTGAAGTCTTAAAATCAGAATACAAAGGATCGGTTGCCGACATAGAGGATATTGGAGTCACGTTAGCAGAAACTTTATTGCAACGTGGCGGCGATAAAATTTTAAAAGAGCTTTTGCATTAAATTACATTGTGTCTGTGACATTAAATAAAAGACGAATATTAGTTACACGACCTGCACACCAAGCCGATCATTTATGTAAGTTAATTACTCAAGCAGGCGGAGAAAGTATTCTTTTCCCGACAATTGAAATTAAAGTAGTAATGCATTCAGAAGAGCTTGCTCGTTGTTTTGCTAATATCAATGAATATGATTTTGTCATATTCATCAGTCGTAACGCTGTTAAAGCAGTGTTTGAAAACTATTTAAGTCCGTCCGATACATTCGAACAGATACAGTTATTAGCTATTGGAGCCGGTACAGCGACCGTCTTGTCAGAAATGAAAATGACAGATGTATTACATACCGGAGTACAGGCTGATAGTGAAACACTATTGTTATTGCCGGAGTTAAAAAGTGAATTTGTTCGTAATAAGAAAATATTAATTGTGCGCGGCGTTGGTGGTCGCGAGTTATTAGCGGATAATTTAAAAACTCGAGGTGCTGTTGTTGATTATGCTGAAGTTTATCAACGTTGCCTGCCTGAATATGAGATACAGAAATGTCATGAAATATGGCAACAAATAAAACCGGAAGCTATTATCGTTAGTAGTAATGAGGGGCTCAATAATCTGTTAGAATTAACACCTGAATCGGATCAAAAGCATTTGTTTAATACACCGTTGGCTGTTATGTCAGCCCGAAGTGCAGACTTGGCAAAAGAAATAGGGTTTACTGCAGAAATAGAAGTTGCAGAAAGTAAGAGCGATGAAGGTCTTTTATCAGCAGTATTGGAACTTGTTGGAGATAAGTAAGATATGAGTGACGAAAAAGAAAACGAATTACTGGATGATAAAAAATCTGACTCTGAAGATAAGCCAAAATCAACAAATAAAATTTCTTACGTTGTTACGATCATATTTATTATCCTTTTTTCAGCAGCCTTTGTTTTTACAAACAATCGGTTGAATATAATTGAAAATGAGATTAAACAAATTGATGTAAAAAATAATAATAATGACCAGAGCAAGGAAGATCGCATAAACGAAATTTTATCAAGATTCACAGGCGTACAAAAAAAATTCGAAGAACTTGAATCGAAACAAGAAGTTCTTTCACATGCATTATCACAACCGGTTGAGCAACAAATTCATGTTAATGAAGATTATGCTCTAGCAGAGATTGAACATTTATTAATTATTGCCAGTTATAACCTTCAGCTTGATCATAATGTTGCTACTGCTTTATCAGCAATGGAAGCGGCAGACGCACGATTAACCGGATTAACTGATCCTGCTGTTATAAGTGTACGAGAACAGTTAATTGCAGACATGAATGAACTTCGATCTTTAAATCAGGCAGATTTAAGTGGATTGGCTTTGTTCTTGTCTGATTTAATTAATCGAGTAGACGAATTAAAACAGAAAGAAAATGTCATCCTGGAAAAGCAGGAAGTAAGCGCTGAACCAAGTGAAGAATCAGTAGAAGGTGTAAAACATTTTTTTGCTTTGGTCTTTAAAGAATTAAAAAGTCTGGTTGTAATAACTCGTGATAAGGATGTGGGTAAAGCACGATTACTACCGGATGAAGTTTATTTTCTTAGAGCAAATTTAAAGCTTGAATTAGCAAATGCACGTTTTTCTGTTTTTAATCGTGATACGGAAAATTTACGCGTTTCAATAAACCATATACAAAATTGGCTGGATGATTATTTTGATCTATCAGATGCGGATGTCCGTAATGTTTACGATTCATTATCTAGTATGAAAAAAATGGAGTTGTCATTTCCAGACTTGGATATTAGTTCATCACTTGAGTCAGTACGTGCGCTAAGTCGCTATCAAAATGAGAACAATGAAAATGTTGATGAAGAAGAGTTAATGCCGCTCCAATGAGATTTTTACTTTTAAGTTTGCTGGCATTATTGCTGGCCATTGCCATTGGTTCTATAGCCGGTTCAGATACAGGTTATGTCATGATGACAATATCTGGTTGGAAGATACAAACCAGTGCAACCTTATTTGTCATCATTTTATTTTTAAGCTTTTTGATTTGTTATTTTGTTGTGCGCGGTGCAATTCGTTTCTGGACTATGCCGACAGAAATAAAAAAATGGCGTGATCACAGAAATCAAAGGCGTGCTGAAAAATATTTAACGCAAGGCTTGATTCATATGACCGAAGGTCGCTGGAAAAATGCTGAAAATGCATTTTGTAAAGCTGCACCCTATAGTCGAGCACCTCATGTTAATTATCTTTACGCGGCACGTGCAGCACAAGAATTAAGATCAGTTGATAGACGTGATGAATATTTGCGTCTTGCTTACCATCATAATCCTGATGCAGATCTTGCCGTAGGTATAACGCAAGCTGAATTACAATTAAGTCAGGATCAAACAGAACAGGCATTAGCAACATTAAAACACCTGCAACACAAACAGCCAGATCAGATTCAGGTTAAACAATTGTTATTGAATACCTATACAGGCCTTAATGACTGGCAGTCAGTTTTAAAATTAATTCCGGCTATAGAAAAAACGAGTTTGTATTCAAGAGAACAAATTCAGGCGAAACAACTAGAGGCTTATGCCGGTTTATTAAAGGACGCAGGTAAATTAAAGGACAAGGAAAAATTAAATTCAATATGGGTAAATATTCCACGTAAATTACAGCAGCACTTTTATCTTCTGGAAGTCTATGTTGAAGAACGCCTTAAATTTGATGATACAGCAGATTGTGAGTTGTTATTGCGTAGCGTGTTAAAACGGCACTGGGACAATATGTTAGTGCGCTTGTATGGACTGGTTGTCGGTAACGATACAAACAAACAGCTGGCCATTGCTGAAAACTGGTTACAAGATCATGCACGTGATGCTGTTTTGTTATTAACCTTAGGTAGAATTTGTATGCGTAACAAATTATGGGGAAAAGCTAGAGATTATTTGCAAGAAAGCATTAACGTTCAGGCTATTCCCGAAGCATATTATGAGTTTGCAAAACTACAGGAACATGAGGGACATAGTGAAGAAGCTGCACTGTGTTATGAGAAAGGTTTAGCTCTGGCAACGGGAACAAATAATTAGCTAGTAGCAAATTCAAACGAATCAGAGAATAAACGATCTTTATCTAAACCTTGTTTAGGAAATGACTCTACTACGGCATTGACCATAGGCGGCGGGCCGCAAGCGTAGATATCATGTCCGGATAAATCAGCATGGTCTTGCAGTACTGCTTCATGCACAAAACCCGTTTTCCCTTTCCAGTTATTCAGTTTTTCAGTTTCTGATAATACGGGAATGTAAGTAATGTGATCATGATCAATTGACCATTGTTTAACAATACTATCAAAATAAAGATCAGTTTCTGAACGCGCACCCCAATAAATATGTAACGGACGGTTATCATTTTTATGAAGTGCATGTTCAACCAGACTTTTAACCGGTGCGAAACCAGTGCCGCCAGCAATCATAATGATGGGTCTATTAGATTCTTGTAAGGTAAATTGTCCTAAAGGACCTTCGATACGTAACAAGGCTTTGTTCTTTAAATCCTTAAAGGCATATTCAGAAAATAAGCCACCTTCATAATAACGAATATGGAGTTCCAGTTTTTGATCTTCGTGTGGAGGGTTTGCAAGCGAAAATGAACGACGTTTACCATCCTTCATCAAAATATCAATATATTGTCCCGCCAGAAATTGAAGACGTTCTGTTTTTGGTAATTCAAGAACAAGACGAATAACATCATCATTTAATTTTTCACATGTCGTTACGCGACATGGAAACTGTCTGAGTTTTATATCAGCAGATGTTTCTATAACACGAGCTTCTATGGACAAATCACTGGTAGCTTTTGCTTTACAGAGTAAAGCATATCCTTGGTCTTGTTCTGCTTTTGTAAGTGCTTCGGGTAATCCATCTGTATAAGTGATATCGCCACTAATGATTTTTGCTTTGCAAGAACCGCATGAACCATTGCGACAGCCATAAGGTAAGTTGCATTCCTGACGTAATGCAGCTTCTAGAATGGTTTCATCATTATTAACCTTAAAGCTAATATCCTGATCTGTGAGTTGAACTTTAAATGACATAGAAACTAAATTGAGGTGAGAGTGTTATCTCACGAAAAGTATTGTATATAGTGAAGTATTATTTGTTAGGAAGACTTCTACTGCTATTTAACCAACGTAGTAAAGGTTCCCATTGTTCTCGATCATAATATGTTTTTGATGGCGCTAATTCAAAAATACTCAATCCACATTCTGCCGCACGAATATAATTCTGGCTTGCACGAAGCATGGTCATGAAGGGTAATTTTTTTCCATTTGGCAGTTTAATATGATTTAGATAATGTTCGAGTTTTGCCGCAGCCAAAGTATCTTCGCGAACGCGATTAGCAATAGTCGCAATTTTAATTTTATTATTTATCGTTCCTTTTAATAAAAATAATTCATGAAGAAATCGTTCAGCGGCTCTAATATCAATAGGCGAAGCGATTACAGGCATTACCATGGTTTGTGCCTGACTTAGAAATTTATTTAATCGATTATCTGTAACACCTGCAGGCGTATCCATAATCAAAATTTCGGTGCCTTTTGGTATTTCCAGACTATCTTTTTTTAATACTGCCCCATTGATGAGGTCTCGGGATTCCGATCTGGCTGCAAGCCAATCCTGACTTGAACCCTGTGGATCACAATCTGCAAGCGTTACATTCTTACCTTGCGTCGCAAAATAACTGGCAATATTCGTCGCGATGGTACTTTTTCCACTTCCGCCTTTAGGATTTAATATTAATATTGTGCGCATAATGATATTAAAATTAATGAAATTTAACGTATTCTCATATAAAAGAGCCTATTAAGCACTCTTTTGAGCGATTAATTTGCGTAATAAAGGCGTTAATATCAATTGCATCGCAAAAACTTTCTTGCCTGCAGGCACAACAATAGTATCCGGGCTCGACATCATTGAACCTTCAAGCATCTCGAGAAGATAACGAAAATCAACTTCAATTCTGTCTTGATTACGGATATGGATAACGCAAAAACTTTCATCGTTGTTCGGAACATAATCTGTTTCGAATGGATTAGCGGTATCAATAGTAGGTACCCGTTGGAAATTAATGTCAGTACGGGAAAATTGCGGTGTAATATAATGCATATAATCATACATGCGATCCAGAATCAGTTTGGTCGCATCAGCTGCGGAATATCCCCTGATGGATCTATCTCTGTGAATCTTTTGCATCCATTCCAGATTAATAATAGGAGTAACGCCTATTAGTAGATCTACATGTTGAGCGACATTAACTGTATCGGTAACAACGCCGCCGTGCAGCCCTTCATAAAATAGTATATCTGTATCTTCTTCTATCGGTTCCCAAGGTGTCAGGCTACCGGGAGGCATACCATGTTGTGACGCTTCTTTTTCATCATGTACATAAAAACGGCGATTGCCAGTTCCGTTTTCACTATATTCTTTAAACAATGCTTCCAATTCGTCAAACAGATTACCTTCTGGTCCAAAGTGAGTGAGGTGTTCTCCTTTTGCCTCTGCTTCGGTACTTCGTTCATCCATTTCAGCTCGATCATAACGATGAAAACAGTCACCTTCGATAATAGCGGCTTTGATACCGTCTTTTTTGAACATGTACTCGAACGCGCTTTTGGCAACACTCGTGCCCGCGCCAGAAGAACCTGTAACCGCAATTATTGGATGTTTAAGTGACATAGGATTTTAATTATACTCTTTTGAGGCTCATTAATACTTAAATTCATTTATTATCAATGCGTTATGCGTTGTACAATCCTGTACTCAAAGGCATTATAAGCCATATAGCACGCTGATCTACAAGGGAGCATAGTTTGGGTTCGTCAATTAGTACAGATATTGCCTTATATCGCAGGCTACTTAGTCATGTTGTCCCCTATTGGCGAGTATTTTTACTGTCTATTTTTAGCATGGTTATTTTGGCGGGTACCGATCCAGCTATACCCGCATTAATGCAGCCTTTGTTGAACGGTGCCTTTATTGAGAAAGATCCTGAAACAATAGCGCTAATGCCTATTTTATTCGTCGCTTTGTTTGCGGTTCGCGGTATAGCTGCCTATGTCAGTAACCTGTCACTAAACTGGGTAGCCAATAAAGTCATTATGGATTTACGTCAGGCCATGTTTAATCGAATGATTGATTTCCCAGCTTATTTTTATGATCAGAATCGCTCTGGTAGTTTGATGTCACGTTTTACCTATGATGTGACTCAAATAAAAGAAGCATCGACTAATGCTATATCAACACTGGTTCGAGATTCTCTATCTGTTGTAGGTTTACTTGGTTGGATGTTTTATGTTGATTGGTTAATGGCATCTATCTGTTTGTTATCGGCACCTGTAATAGGAATTATTGTAACGATTATTAAAAGACGAATTCGTAAAATGAGTCGTAAGGTTCAGGATACGATGGGCGATCTTCATCATGTACTAGTTGAAAGTTTTGATGCGCAAAAAGTGATTAAGCTATACGGTGGTCAAGAAGTAGAAAAGCAACGATTCTTTAATACTATTAATGCGCATCGTCGCTTTGCTATGAAATTTGTTCAGGCATCAGTTGCAACAGGCCCGGCAATACAAATGATTACCGCGATCCTTCTGGCAATTATAATTTATGTCGCTACTCAACAGGCGTTGTCCGGCAATTTGAATACCGGCGATTTTGTTTCATTCTTTGCTGCTATTGCGATGATCATGGGTCCTTTAAA
This sequence comes from Gammaproteobacteria bacterium, assembly GCA_041601315.1. Classification (GTDB taxonomy): domain Bacteria; phylum Pseudomonadota; class Gammaproteobacteria; order Eutrophobiales; family Eutrophobiaceae; genus UBA7359. The sequence goes on along the minus strand of JBFIIJ010000011.1, from coordinate 9,877 downwards.
ACGGCTTGCCAGTGTTAATGAACATGTACAAAAAGGTCTGGCAGCATGTGAGAGTGTTTTTTCATTACTGGATGCTGATGTTGAAATTAATACCGGTAGTAAAGAATTAAGTAATGTAAAAGGCAAGATAGAATTTCGTGATGTTTCATATTCTTATGCCGAAGCTGAAACAGATGCTTTAGAAAACGTATCGTTAGATATTGCTTCTGGTGAAACCGTTGCATTGGTTGGAGAATCCGGTAGTGGTAAAACAACCTTGGCAAATTTATTACCACGATTCTATGAGCTTAAATCAGGTTCAATATTTTACGATGATATTGATATAAATGAATTATCGTTACTATCTCTACGTAGAAATATTGCTTACGTTAGTCAAGATGTCGTTTTATTTAATGACACTGTTAGAAATAATATTGCTTACGGCGAATTAAAAGATGTTTCAGATGAAGCAGTATGGGCAGCAGCAGAAGCCGCGTGTGCTACAGAATTTATAAATGAGCTTCCAGAAAAGATGTCGACGCTTATTGGTGAGGACGGCACACGTTTATCAGGTGGTCAAAGACAACGGTTAGCCATCGCGAGAGCATTATTAAAAGATGCGCCTTTATTAATACTTGATGAAGCAACCTCTTCTCTTGATACGCGGTCTGAACGCCATATTCAACAAGCTTTGGAAAATGTTAAAAAAGGACGTACCTGTTTAATTATAGCGCATCGATTGTCAACTATAGAAAACGCAGATCGTATTGTTGTGTTAGATAAAGGAAAAATTGTTGAGCAGGGAAAACATGATGAGCTATTAAAACTTCAAAAACACTACGCTAAATTACATCAAGTACAGTTTAAGGATTAAACTCTAGCCGCAAACTTTATCTCGTCCTGTATGTTTAGCCGTATACATTACTCTGTCAGCAGCTTCTATTAACTTGTTTGGGTCATCATGATCGAACATTTGCGCAATTCCAATAGATACTGTTACACAGGGTAAAGGTTCATCATCTTGATTTGTTATTTGTGTTTGTTTTATGGCTAAGCGTAAACGTTCAGCAATAGTTAATGCACCATTGATATCCATTCCAGGTAATAATGCAAATAATTCTTCACCACCATATCGCGTTACCATATCTTCTGGTCTTAGATATTGCTTAATGGTTTGCGATACAGTACGTAGAGCAATATCTCCAGCGAGATGTCCATAGTTGTCATTGTAATTTTTAAACCGATCAATATCGATCATCATTACGGATAAAGCTTCGTTGTTTTTATAGCAACGATGCATTACTCGTCCCATGGTGCTGTCAAGCCAGCGTCGATTATAAAGGCTGGTAAGTGCATCAACTGTTGCATTGTGTTCGTATTCTTTAAGCAAACCTTTTATTTTATTAATAACAGAATTACCATGGCGTAATCGCTGTGATAAAACGAGAAGTAAATTATTAGCAATGGCATGTGAACTGCCGATTAAAGACCACATAACTTCTTCATCAATTATCAATATGCGTGAATCTTCAGCTGCCGAGACATTAGCAGAAGCAGGTTGATGATCAATAACGGCAATTTCGCCGATACTTTGTCCTGGTTTAAGCACGGTGACGGGATCAGAGCTGTCGGTTGTCAGGTGTACATTAAAGGATCCGGATAAAATCAAATAAACGTTATGATTTGTGTCGCCGCTTTTAATGAGAGATTCATTTTGGACCATATTACGAGTCGTACAATCAGAAAGCAGCGGCAAGATCGTACTAAAATTTACATCATTAAATAATTCCTGCTCACTAACTTCTAGCTCAGTTAATATATTTAATGGTTCACGCATCGTTTCTTCAGATCCGTGGTCTAGATTTTTTCTTTGGCCGGAGTGAATAATTTTATTGCCGCCTTTAGTTGTAATAATTTATTGTGGTCGGAACAGTAACGTATTTGTACGTATAAATTTGTTATATTTTTTATTTCACTTTCTAGATCTTGTCTATCTGTTGAGGCGCGTTGAGCGAAGTCAATAGGCCCTTCATAAGATTTTCTTGCCAAACCTGTTTTAGCCATTTTCTTACAGAAGCTATCATAATATTTTCTAGCCGGTTCGGTTATTTTTGGTGTTTTCTTAAAAATGACTACAGCAATAGCAGCAACAATAATGCCAAGTAAAACAAAAAGGTAAACAGTTAAGCCTTTCCAGTCAATTACATATATTCCTAAGTATTTCAGGAATAGTTTTTGTTTTTCGGGACCGTAGCCCAATACCCATTGAGCCCATTGATAATTAACCATATCAACGGTATTACGTAATCTTTGCCAAAGGCGAAAAGCAGTTGCATTTTTATCCAGTCCTAATGGAATATCAATAATGGCATCAGGCAGTGCGTTATTCATGCCTTCATTCACTCTGATGGGAGCAATAATTGACGTTGGATCAATGCGAACCCAACCCTGATCATCAAGCCAAATCTCAGTCCAGGCATGCGCATCGTGTTGCCTGACAATTAAATAATTGCCGATAGGATTGACTTCTCCTCCCTGATAACCTGCCACGACTCTGGCTGGAATGCCAGCAGCACGCATCAGCACAGTAAATGCTGATGCATAGTGCTCACAAAATCCCTGGCGAGTATTAAATAAAAATTCGTCAACAGAATCACCAATAGTCAATGCTGGTGTCAGAGTATAAACAAACGCCTGTTTTTTAAGCCATTCAAGAGCTGCTTGAACGATAAGAGTTGGTTCCTGGAATTCATCACGTAATTTTGACGCGAGTTCGCGTGTTTTTGGGTGGGTGGATTCCGGTAATTCCAGACCGCGTCCCAAATCAAAAAACTCATCTTTATTAATAGAAAATGAACTGTATGAAGATAATTTAAATACCTGACGAGCAACTATTGATTCGCGAGTTTTTAATTGATAGTCGTTGGTAAAATAAGTTTTATCAGGACGTTTCGATACCATCTCTAAACCAAACAACCATTTTTTATTGCTCGGTTCCATTGTGACGTCGTAGTGAATTTCTTCACCAGTAAATTCAATTAAAGAAGGTGGATGATCAGATTTATTACTACCAGATGTCCATTTTCGTCCATCTGTATGCCAGAATACAGGGCCGCGCCAATACAATTTCGATAGTCTCGGTATTTCATTTTCAAAAGATACGCGAAAAGCAACTTCGTTTGATTGAACCAGTTGGCTAATTGTCCCCGGTGACATTTCATCAGTGATACCTGTAGTCGTTGTAAAAGCATCTTTAGGCATGCCCCACAAAGGGCCGTTAACGCGAGGAAACAAAATAAATAAAACCAGTAATATTGGTACAGCTTGAATTAATAATGTTGTTGATAATTTAAATCGTTTTAAAAGTGTGAGTTGATGTTCAGTATCGTTAAAATCAATCAGTCCAGCCGTCATAATTATAATGACAAACATCATGTAAGTTGCTGTTGGTATCGTCTGAGTATAAAAAAAGTTTGTAATAATTAAAAAATAACCAAGATAAGTACTGATGTAAAAATCACGTTTGGAATTACTCTCGAAAATTTTAAAGCCCGCTAATAAAACTAGAAGCGCAATACCGACGTCACGACCTGTAAGTGTTCCATAGCTACCGTATACGCCAGCGACGCCGGCGAACATGAGTACTAAACGAATAATATTGATGGTTCCTTTTCGTTGCGACCAGAGAGCAGGTAATTGATAAGGAATATAAAGTCGTGCAGCTAATAATATTATATGTGATACGGGAATCCAGATTGGTAAGCGTTGCCAGTGTGGAAAACTGGCCAAGGCAACACCAATCGAGAGCCATATAACTTTATTAATAGTAAGTTCTTGCCTAATCATCACTAATTTCCGTACTTAGTTAATGCTTCAAGGCAAAGTTCTTTATGATTCATGCCACGACCGGGTTCAAGACTGACATTTGGTATTTCCAATCCATAATGCAGGGAAGCTTGTTCAGCAAGTAATACCCAATAACATAATTGAGAAAGTCGCGATTCAATATCGTTAATATGTGAAACAGATTCCCAATTTAATATTAAAGTTTTGGAACCTTTACCGCTAAATTGTTTAACCAGTAGACCTTGTTCTTTTGCAAATGCTTTCCACGTGATTGAATGAATCGGATCTCCCGGTTTGTATTTCCTAAAACCAGCAAAATCGTCAGTGCCAGTTTGTGACCCAAAATCCATATCATCATCTTTCAATGTATACGAAGGTAATTTTTTTTGACCTTGTGGTTTGGGGTAAACCAGACAGTCAGCCTCCGGTTCAAAATAAGACCATGCAACAAAAAGACCTAATGGAAAGTCAGTAGAAATTTTTAAACGTTTGCCTGCTAATATCCCTCGCCGTTGAGTTTGAATTGGATAATAACTTGTTGTTTGCTGACCCGATCCAATTCCTATAAATACTTTTTTAACGTCGTTTCTTTTTTTAAAGAAATTTTTTCTGCTTTCCCATTGCTGAAGTTGTACTGAAAATTTTTCTAATCCCAATCTGTTATCAAGTTTTATTGGAAATAAAGCTTGTTGACCAGCAAACACTGCTTTGGGTCTGGCAGAAGAAATAATTAAACCTCTTAAATTTTTATAAGTGTGTAACATGCAAACCAGCCCAAGACTGGTTAATAAAAAACAAAGCATGTATGCCATACTGTTGTTATAGTTTATTGCGCCTAGCAACATAACGATTAACATCAGGCCGTAGATCAAACCTTGAATAGTAGGGAATATATAAACGCGATTACGCTTAATGCGCTCTAGTTGATATCCAGTCCTGCCTGCAGGATCGGCGGGGAGTTTTTCTAGTACGACCTTTGTTGACATAAGACTAGAGTAGCTCTAAAAAAGGCACTTTATTTCGCGATAGCTTCGTCAGCTCCGTGCTCAAATCCTCATTTACACTATGTAAACTCCGGTTTTCCGTGCGGTGCTTCCTCGCTCTCACGAAAAAATTACAATTTTTAAAGCTACTCATTAATACTAGGGAATAGGAACGTTTTGAATTAAATGTTCCGCGGGTTGCAATGCCTGTTTATCAGTTACTTCATATATGAATTGCAAGCGATGACCAATCACACTGGGCAATACTGTCTGTACATCTTCTGGCAGTACATGTTGATGTGAACTTATAAGCGCCCATGCTTTTGCCGCGCTTAATATGGCAATGCCTGCACGTGGCGAAAGACCGCTGACGTAATTTCCGGAAGTCCGACTAAAATCGAGCAGGCTTTGCAAGTAATCGAGCAAAGCATCAGAAACATGGATGTGCTCAAGCTGCTTTTGTAATTGAATAAGTTCATCAATTGTTAATGCTGCTTCAACATCTTCCAGTAAGTCTTTTCGATTTTTACCTTTTAATAATTCACGTTCAGCATTATTGTCTGGATAACCTAACTCTATGCGCATTAGAAACCGATCCAGTTGTGATTCTGGTAAGGGGAAAGTTCCTACTTGATTCATTGGATTTTGTGTTGCGATAACAAAGAAAGGATTAGGTAAGTTTCGTGTTTCTCCTTCAATGGTAACTTGATACTCAGCCATTGCTTCGAGCAATGCACTTTGTGTTCGAGGAGTCGCACGATTAATTTCATCAGCAAGAATAACATTAGTAAAAGCAGGCCCTTGATGAAAATCAAATTTGCTAGTGTCACGATTGTAAACTGATACACCAAGAATATCTGCTGGCAACAAATCACTGGTAAATTGAATGCGTTGGTAATGCAGTCCAAGTGCTTTAGCTAAAGTGTGCGCTAAGGTTGTCTTTCCAACGCCAGGCGTGTCTTCTATTAACAGATGTCCTCTTGCTATCAAACAGGCAATTGCTAATCGAATCGCTTTTTCTTTTCCCAGAATTATGTGACTTATCACATCAATTGCTTTATCGATATTGCTTGTGTCAATTGATGCAGTTCTTTCACTCATATTCATAATAGTCCTTTACTCTCCTGCAATAGTCATCGTATCCATCAATACTGATCCTGTTAATACATTACCGCGCGGGTCGACATCATTAGCAATGCTAATAATATTTTTATACATATCGACTAAATTTCCAGCAACGGTTATTTCTTCAACCGGATAAGCAAGTTCACCATCCTCTACCCAAAATCCGGAAGCGCCGCGTGAATAGTCGCCGGTAATTTGATTAACACCAAAGCCGATCATGTCGGTAATCAATAACCCTGTGCCCATGTCTTTAATTAAATCATCCAGATTCTTTTTGTCAGGTTCAACAACAAGATTATGAACGCCGCCGGCATTACCCGTTGTTTGTAAACCCAGTTTGCGGGCAGAGTAACCACTTAATATGTAATTTTGAAGCACACCATCTTTAATAATGTCGTGTTCTCTGGTTGCAACACCATCGTTATCAAAAGGTGCGCTGCCGAGCGCCTTCTTTATAAAGGGCCGTTCACTTATGTTGACATGTTCAGCGAAAATTTGCTCGCCCTTCTTATCAAGCAAAAAGCTTGCACGACGATATAAACTCCCGCCGGAAATTGCAGTAATCAATGCTGAAAAAAGACCGGAAGCTATCGGCGCTTCAAAAATAACCGGTGCTTGGCGCGTTGTTAGTTTACGTGAACCGAGCTTAGCAACCGTTCTCCTTGTAGCTTCCTGACTAATTTCTTTAACCGATTGTAAATCATGATAGTCACGCGCTTTGCTATACCAGCCGTCACGTTGCATACCATTACCATCTTCGGCAATGACCGTGCAATCAATCGTATGACTCGACCAGTTCCAGCCATTAATAAAGTTGTTGGTATTACCATAAAGGTTTAATCCGGAATAAGTACTGACAACAGAGCCATCTGAATTAGAAATACGTTTATCTGCATCGAATGCAGATTGTTCACATTCGATCGCTAAATCAATGGCTGCTTCAGGAGAAATATCCCAGGGATGATGTAAATCCAAATCAGGAAATTCAGTCGCCATTAATTCAGCTTCAACCAAGCCAGCGTGTTCGTCTCTGCTGGAATATTTTGCAATACCAATGGCTGCTTCAACTGATTGTTTTACTGCCGCGTCACTAAAATCAGATGTACTGGAAGTGCCTTTTTGGCCGTCAATATAAACGGTTATGCTAAGTCCTTTATCTCGCTCATATTCGAGCTTGTCGATTTGTCCCTTGCGAACATTGGCCGATAAGCCGGAGCCTACGCCAATGTCTGCTTCTGCCTCGCTAGCGCCCATTTCTTTCGCTTGAGTCAGGACGGAATCAATAATGCGTGTCAGGTCATCTCGATTATCTGACAATTGTGTATTTGTGCTCATGGCTTCCATAATTTTTGTTTTATTTATAAATATACATTCTAGCATTCAAGTCAGTTCAGTCAGAATTTAATCGTGCATTTTTAGAAGTGTACAAATATGCGTACAATCCGCCCCATGGATATTTCCTACATATTAGATTCTCTAAATGCCGACCAACGTGAGGCTGTGGGTGCCGATGCGGGTAATTTACTGATTTTAGCCGGTGCTGGCAGCGGTAAAACCCGGGTATTAGTGCATCGAATTGCCTGGTATATCGAAACTGGTCAGGCTAGCCCCTACAGCATTATGGCGGTGACGTTTACCAATAAAGCTGCTGCGGAAATGCGCGCAAGAATAGAGCGTTTATTAGATCAGCCTACACGAGGTATGTGGGTCGGGACGTTTCATAGTCTCGCGCATCGTTTACTTCGCGCGCATTGGCAGGAAGCAAATTTACCGGAAGCATTTCAAATATTGGATAGTGAAGACCAGTATCGCACGGTGCGTCGTGTTATTCGTGCAATGAATCTGGATGAAAAAAGTTTTAAACCAAGAGAAGCGCAATGGTTTATTAATGCGCGCAAAGATGAAGGCTTAAGACCAGAGAATATCGACGCACATGATGATGTGACAACAGAACAAATGGTGCATATATACAAGAACTATCAGGAAGCCTGTGAACGATCAGGTTTAGTGGATTTTGCTGAACTATTATTAAGAACCTATGAATTGTTTCGTGACCAAGGCGCGATACGCGAACATTATCAACATCGTTTCAAACATGTATTGGTTGACGAATTTCAGGATACAAATTCACTACAATACGGATGGTTAAGATTATTAACTGGCGAGAACAGCACTTTATTTGCAGTTGGTGATGATGATCAGTCTGTGTATTCATGGCGTGGGGCGCGTGTTGAAAACATGCAGGATTTTCAACGCCATTTTAAAAATGCAAAATTATTGAAGCTCGAACAAAACTATCGATCCACAGCGACGATTTTAAAAGCCGCGAACAAATTAATTGCAAACAACAATTCACGTTTAGGTAAAGACCTTTGGACTGATGGTGAAGACGGCGAACCTATCGGTGTTTATATGGCCTATAACGAAACCGATGAAGCGCGATATGTTATCGACCGAATAAAACCCGCACCAGAGCAAGGCAAACCCTTTACCGATTATGCGATCTTGTATCGAACCAGCGCCCAGTCGCGTGTATTGGAAGAAGCGTTAATGCAAGCGCGTATTCCTTATCGCGTTTATGGCGGTATGCGTTTCTATGAACGTGCTGAAATTAAAGATGCCCTCGCCTATGTTCGTCTCGCACGTTTCCATGAAGACGATGCGTCGTTCGAACGTATTGTAAATACACCGACACGTGGCATAGGAAATAAAACGCTTGAAGAATTAAGATCATTAGCAAGGAGAGATAATTGCTCTTTATGGAATGCCGCATTACAGATCATTGAACTTAAGTTAATGACGGCACGTGCATTAAATGCGTTAGAACAGTTTGTTCACTTAATACAAAGAATGAAACAAGCTGAGTCGGAAGCGACATTAGATGAACATGTTGATCAGGTTATAAAACTAAGCGGTTTAATCGAACACTTTAAAAAAGAAAAAGGCGAAAAAGGTTTGTCACGAGTGGAAAACCTTGAAGAACTCGTCACAGCATCTGGTGAATTTGAAATTGGTGATGATGAAGAACTCGCAGAGATGGATGCCTTATCCGCATTTTTATCGCACGCTGCATTAGAGTCAGGCGAAACCCAAGCTGGTGATAGTTCTGATTGTGTACACATGATGACTTTGCATTCTGCAAAAGGCCTTGAGTTTCCCGATGTTTATTTAGTCGGCATGGAAGAGGGTTTGTTTCCACATCAACGCAGTAGTGAAGACATTGTGCAATTAGAGGAAGAACGTCGACTTTGTTATGTTGGTATTACACGAGCAGAAAAAACATTAACAATGACTTACACTCAACATCGGCGTTTACATGGATCGGATTATTATCCACAACCGTCACGCTTTATCGATGAGATGCCAACCGAGCTACTAAACGATATTCGATTAGGTGGTAGCGTAACGGAATCCTTATTTAGCAGTAACAGAGCTAGTTCTTCTACTAATGACGGTGAACTGTCATTAGGACAACGCGTAAGACATGTTAAGTTTGGCGAAGGAACAGTATTAAACCTGGAAGGCAGTGGTAGTCATATGCGTATACAGGTTAACTTTGAACAGGCGGGAAGTAAGTGGTTAGTGGCGCAGTATGCTAACCTGCAACCCGCTTAAGAATGGATATTTTATCCGATTACTTCGTTGCTCCACTTTTTGCGATGCTCATGTATTACATATACATTCCGCTTCTCAAAAATGTCGCGCCTCGTACTCGAATAAACTATCTCATTCTTAATATTTAAATAGTTGGGATACAGATGGATAAAATAGAAAAAAAAGGATTAGTTTTCTTGTCGAAGCGTGTCGTTGACATAGTAATTTATGCTTTCTTAGGTATTTTCATCGGTGCAATAGTTGGATACTTCGCAGGTAGTATTTTAGGATTGTTGTTATGTTCGTTTGTGATCGGGGATTGTGAAAATGCTGGAATAATACTATTACCG
>JBFIIJ010000010.1:0-17561 GCA_041601315.1 Gammaproteobacteria bacterium | reverse complement strand
CCATACCGGTAATTTTAAATCGACTATTTCAGCAATTGAAACCATCGATAGATGTCTAGGTAAAGTAATTGAATCTGCATTAAGTGTTGGCGGCGAAATTATCATTACTGCAGACCACGGAAATGCCGAACAACTAAAAGCCTATACCACAGAAAAAATTAAATCACAGGCGCACACTGCTCACACTAATAATCTGGTGCCATTAGTTTATATAGGAAGACCGGCAGAATTTCTGCCCGGAACAGGTTCATTGTCAGATATTTCACCAACACTACTCAACATTATGGGTATTCCCCAACCAGAAGAAATGACTGGAAAATCACTGTTACGTTTAACAGATGAAGAAGCACCTGCCGTTGTCGGGGAATAACCCAACTATGATTCAACTTTATATTAAGGTTGTAAAATTTTGTTGTTACTCATTACTCATATTTTCTTTTGCAGCTTATTCAGCAACAACGGATGAAGCTAATGCAGAAAAAGCTTCCGAACTGAAAGATATTCGCTCCCGTATAAAAGATGTTGAAACACGCATCAAAGGTGCTCGCGATGAGGCTGAGAAATTACAAAAAGAGTTGCGCGAGAACGAAATCACGACAGCTGAAACCTTAACTCGTCTACATGACTTTGAATTAAGCATTAACAACAAACGTGCTGAACTGGAAGAACTCATGTTTGAAAAAGAAGAACATGAATCTGCTCTTGAACAGGAAAAAGAAAAGCTAAAGTATCAAATTCGTTCAGCTTATCAAATGGGTCGTAATGACTATATTAAGTTAATGCTTAATCAGGAAGATCCTGCTTTAGTTGGTCGAGCACTGGCTTATTATGATTATCATAATAAAGCACGTTCTGAACGCATCGGTCAGGTTCAACAAACATTAGTAAATCTCAATGAAATTGAAACTTCAATTGTCGATCAAACCAATAAACTTGAGTCCCTGAGAAAAGAACACGAAACCAAATTACAAAACTTTCATCAATATCGTGCAACACGACGCGATATCGTTGCTCGCTTGCAAAGGGATATAAATGAACAAGGTATTGAGTTACAAACCTTGCAAGAAAATGAACGGGAATTAGGAAAGCTATTTCAAGGTTTGAAAAAGGAACAGGCTGTCACCATTGAAATGTATGAAGATATGCCACCGTTCAGTTCATTAAAAGGAAATTTACGCTGGCCGGCAAAAGGTAAGTTATTAAAAAAATTTGGTGCCAGTAAAAAAGGTGGCAACCTGAAATGGCAAGGGGTATTAATCGATGCCGAAACCGGCACCAGTGTAGAAGCAATAAGTGCCGGCAAAATTGTATTTGCAGACTGGTTTCGTAATCTTGGATTATTAGTCATCATTGATCATGGCGATGGTTATATGAGCCTATATGGACATAATCAGAATTTACTAAAAAATACAGGTGACTGGGTTCTTGCCGGCGAAAAGATTGCAACCGTTGGCGATAGTGGCGGTCAAAGCGACACGGCGCTTTATTTTGAAATTAGAAAAGGAGCCGAACCGTTAAATCCATCACGCTGGTGCAAGGGATAAGCAGTTATAGGTTGTCAGGAATAGTCGGGCACGAGTATGCTTAAACCATGTTGTCCCAGTATAATGATAAAAAAACACATATCCGCTTGAATGGAGTAGAGGATGTATAACTTTAAATACCTAGTAATCACTATCTTGCTGTCGGTTTTCTCCGCTTCATTTGCAATAGCAAATACAGAAGAAAATACAGACGATGATACTCTACCCCTGGACGAGCTACGCACCTTCACTGAAGTTTTTGCAAAAGTAAAAAATGACTACGTTGAAGCTATAGACGATAGAAAGTTAATTGAGAATGCGATTAGAGGCATGCTGGAAGGACTCGATCCTCACTCAGCTTATCTGGATAAAAGCTCTTATAAAGAATTACAAGAAGGCACTTCTGGTGAATTCGGTGGACTTGGTATCGAAGTCGGTATGGAAGATGGTTATATTAAAGTTATTTCTCCAATAGACGGTACTCCTGCAGAAACCGCTGGTATCAAACCCGGTGATTTAATCATTCGTCTTGATGAAAAATCAGTCCGAGGTATGTCGCTAAATGAGGCGGTTGATCTTATGCGTGGTAAACCCGGTAGCGACATTGTGCTTTCAATTGTTAGAGAAGGTGAAGAAAAACCTATTGATGTTACGATTACTCGTGCGATTATTACGGAGCAAAGTGTTCGCAGTGAAATTCTTGAACCCGGTTTTGCTTATGCCCGTGTCTCAAGTTTCCAAACTCACACTGCTGAAGATTTACGTAAGGCCATCGAAAAACTTAAAAAAGAAAGTGAAAATAGCCTAAGTGGTTTAATTCTTGATTTGAGAAACAACCCGGGCGGAATTCTTAATGCGGCAGTTGGTGTTTCTGATTTATTTCTGGATAGCGGTTTAATTGTTTATACCGAAGGTCGAATTCAGGATTCAAAATTAAATTTTAATGCTAAACCTTCTGACATTTTAAGAAACGCGCCGATTATTGTTCTTGTTAATGGAGGTTCAGCCTCTGCCTCTGAAATTGTCGCAGGCGCATTACAAGATCATGAACGAGCCATCATTATGGGAAAACGTACATTTGGTAAAGGCTCAGTACAAACTATTTTACCGATGAATGATGAAGCTGCTTTGAAATTAACCACAGCACGTTATTTCACTCCATCGGGTCGTTCAATTCAGGCATCCGGCATAGAACCTGATATCACTATTGAAAATATCCGTGTGAATACAGATGACAACATCGGTTCAGGAAGAATAAAAGAATCTGATTTAAGTGGTCACCTAGATAATGGCAACAAAGAAGAAAATAAAGTTGATAAAAATTCTGGCAACAAAACTGAAAAGAAAAAGAAAGAAAATAAGCCATCACTTGCAGAAACCGACTATCAACTTTATGAAGCTTTAAATGTACTAAAAGGTTTAGCAATTCAGATGAAAAAAACAGGATGACACTCTGTATATGGAAATGACTGACTATAAAGATAAATTAGTTTTATATTTACTGTTAGTTTCTGTCGCTTTATTTTCTACCGCTGCTCATTCGGAGCAAGTTCACAAACCTACTATTTCAATCCTCATTGATGATATTGGCTATAAATTTAAAGAGGATATTCGTGCATTAGCATTACCGGGACCTGTCGCTTACGCAATATTACCTCACGGACCACACACCGAAAAAATGTCACAAATCGCCTATAAAAAAGGCAAGGACATTTTGTTACACCTGCCAATGCAAGCAGAAGTAATGGATAAAAATGAATTTCTGGGTCCGGGCGCATTGACACTAAACATGACGCGAGAAGAATTTTTAAAAACACTGAATATTAATATACAAGCTGTACCGAATTTAATAGGCATCAATAATCATATGGGCAGCCTATTAACGCAACACCCGGGTCATATGCAATGGTTAATGGACTCCATGAAAGCCAACGGACAATTCTACGTAGACAGTCTGACCAGTGATAACAGCGTCGCTGCAAGATTAGCCATGGAAAACAATGTACCTTACTTAACGCGTGATATTTTTCTTGACCATAAAGAAGGAGCAAAATATGTCCGCGCACAATTTAAAGAACTGGTCAAAGTAGCAAAACGCAATGGATCTGCATTAGGTATAGGTCACCCACATGCAAGCACCATAGCAGTGTTATCCGAATTATTACAAAACGTTGACCAATACGGCGTTAATTTTGTCAGTATAAAATCATTAGTACATAGACCAACGGCGGGGAAAACATATGCACAAAGTACTGGTGCCGCTAGCGCAGGGATGTGAAGAACTCGAAGCAGTCACTATTATTGATTTATTAAGACGCGCAGGTATTAACGTCATTACTGCCGGACTTGATACTAACCCTGTAACCGCAAGTCGCAACACCGTACTCATTCCCGATACTGATTTAGATACTGCACTTAAAGATGATTACGATATGATTGTTCTTCCCGGTGGTTTACCTGGCGCTGATCATCTAGACAAAGACAATCGAATTAAAAATATTTTGATCAAAATGACAAACAGCGATAAATTTACCGCCGCAATTTGTGCTGCACCGAAAGTGTTATTAAATGCGGGTTTACTCGAAAATAAAACAGCAACAAGCTATCCGGGCTTTTTAGATAAAGCAACAAATACAGAAATCAGCAACAAAGCTGTCGTGATAGATGGAAAAATAATCACTTCGCGCGGCCCCGGCACAGCGATGGACTTTGCCTTAACTCTAATTGAATCTCTTGTAGGAAAAGAAAAAAGAGATGAAGTAGAAAAGAGTTTAGTTAGATAATAGTTCTAAGGCCGATCTACAACCCTTCCACTCTTTCAGGACAATTACCATAAGCTAGAAACTTCGCTATCCTTTTTCGCATAAAAGGTAACTTAGAAACTATTTTTAACGGTAACGGAGGACTAAAAGGCTTATCTGATTTAAGTGCATCAGCAACAACTCGTTTTTGAGCAAACGTCTGGAAAGTCTGAATGAATTTAACAGCAGGTTCCCGTCGACTTTGCACCTTGGCTAAATCAGAAACATTTAAACGTTCTTCTTTTATTGGATCGACGAGAAGATTAACTGTGGCAACAGCATCCTGAATCGCATAGTTAATCCCGACACCACCAACTGGTGACATAATATGTGCGGCATCACCAATTAATAACAAACCATCCTGATACCATTGTTCAACTCGACCTGTTGTCACAGATAAAATAGCACATTGTTTCCAGTCATTAACTTCAGAGATGGTACTCGATAACTCTGGAGCCAATCCTTTAACTTCATTCTGAAAATGTTCAATACCTTCATTTCGTAATTCTTTATAAGAACCTTTCATAATGATGTAACCGCATTGAATGTAATCACCACGATTCACCATCACTACCATCGAGCCCGAACCAACACGAATGTCGACAGATTCTTTTAAAGCAGTATCTTTTGGGATTGAAACTCTGAACCACAACACATCCATAGGTGGCGAAGTCTTGCCCAGTTTAATATTTGCCAAACGTCGAGTCGATGAACCACGACCATCAGCACCAATGGTCAATAAACTATCAAGCTCAAACTCTTCACCACCCTTTTTATATTTAACACCAGTAACCTTTCCATCAATTTGTTTAAGCTCTTTAACCTTGGCTCCCATGATGATATTAAAATCAGGCAATGCTCCTGCCTTTCTAACCATGTAATTCAAAAACTTTACTTGCGGGATAATACCAACAAAGGGATATTTGCTATTCATGCCAGCAAAATCGGCGACTTGTAGCGAAAGTTCTGAGGTTTTGAAATTTAATTGGCCAACTTTACTATTACACAACTTCACTACATCATCCGCAAAACCAAGTTGATCAAGAATTTCTAATGAAGAAGCATGAAATGTATCACCACGAAACTCCCGATCAAAATTATTTTCACCTTCAAGCAAAACAACTGATACACCACGAAGCGCAAAAAGATAAGCAGCGATGACACCCGCGGGGCCACCGCCGATAATGCAAACTTGAGTATTTGAAGGGATTTCGGGTACAGACATCTTGTTTCCCCTATAAATTTTTTATTTAATTATAGTTAAATAATATTTTTTTACTTTGCTTTTCGCCTGATGGCACCTTACTTTTCTTTAACCAAAAGTGAAATTGAAATGTAAATCCCTTTACAAAGAATCCTTAAATAAAACGATTTACCATAGAGACTCCCCAGTCTCCGGGTTATACATCTCATGATGTATTTTATGTCTATTTTCAATTAACTCATCAATCGTGGGTTCATCATTCATTGCGCGTTTAATGGCCAGTTTCATTGATTCGTAATTGGTACGATATAAATCTTTACGGTCAAGGTTTTTGTCTTTTTCACATCCGGGTGTAATCCAGATCATGGCAACGATACATAAATGATTTACCTGATCTTTTGGTATAACGCCTTCAATAACCGAATCAAGAACGGCATCAGCAACAGCAGATTGAACTGGGCCACCGAATAGATTGACATAAGCATCCGACTTAACGGTTACTTTTGGTACCATCATCGTTGCCGGTTTTACTGTTTGATTACAGGCACGAATCGCAAACATGCGCGGATGACCTTCAGTTTGCCCGATCATATTGGCAAATGCATGTCCGACAGGACCGTCTTTATCACCGATAAGAATTTCCGGCATAGCATCGGTCAACTGCCCTTCTGCTGCAAATACTGTAGCTTCACCTGTTTTAAAAATAATACGATCAGACATGACTTAACCCTCAAAAAATGTTGTTTGAAAAAATATGACAACAGATTTTGCTTGAAAAGTGTTTGCAGGAATACTGTTATTTTTCTTGCCAGGAAAGATACAACATCATAACCCCGGAGAACCCGAGTAACCATGAAACAATTGGCACTGATGCAAGAACACCGTGTGTCGTATTATCTAAGGCATAAATAATAGACGCAGATAAAAGAAAACCTGAACCTACAACAGCAAGCACGGTGCGTTGATTATAGGATTTCATTTCCTGACGTAATTCGTGTATCTCTTTAGATTTGTTTTCCATTTCAATCTTACCCTCATGCAACTGATCTAATACATCAATCAATTTATTCGGCAAATCAGGTAAACGGTCGATTAGCTTTGGAATGTTAATTTTTGCACCTTTTAATAAACCACGAACACCAATACGTTCATCCATCCAGCGTTCCAGTTGCGGGCGCGCTGTTTTCCAAAGATCGAGCTCAGGATAAAGTTGTCTGCCAATACCTTCTATATTAATAATGGTTTTCTGCAACATAATCAGTTGCGGCATAATCTCGACATTAAAGCTTCGGGCAATTTGAAATAAACGTTGAAGCAGTTCACCAAAGGATATTTCACGCATGGGTCGATCAAGTAACGGTTCACAGACAGTACGGATGGCAGACTCGAGTTCATCCATACGCGTGCCTTTCGGAACCCAGCCAGACTCGATATGCAAAGCAGCAACACGATGATAGTCACGATTTAAAAAGGCCATAAAATTATCAGCCAGATATCGTTGATCAAATTCAGTTAATGAACACATGATGCCGAAATCAATTACTTTTACTGTTGCAGGGTTACCGCCTTTGCCTGCGCCAACAAAGATATTACCGGGATGCATGTCAGCGTGAAAAAAATTATCTCGAAAGACTTGTGTGAAAAATACTTCCACTCCGAATTCTGCTAACCACTTTAGATCAACGCCGGCTTCTTTTAACTTATCGATATCACGAACTGAAATTCCTGACACACGTTCCATTGCCAAAACATTACGTTGCGTTAATTTCCAATTTATCTCTGGCACATAGTAACGTTCTTCACCCTCAAAGTTTCGTCGCAATTGTGAAGCGTTGGCCGCCTCTCTTTGTAAATCGAGCTCATTAAGTAAAGTCTTTTCAAATTCTTTTACTACGCCGGTGAAACGCAATGCTTTTCCTTGCGGATAATATTTTTCTGCTTTCTCGGCAAGAAGCTGTAATAAACTTAAATCTTTACGAATTAATGCTTCAACGCCGGGACGAAGTACTTTAATGATAAAATCCCGTCCATCTTTAAGTGTGGCACGGTGAACCTGAGCAACAGAAGCAGATGCTAATGGTGTTTCATCAAACGCCAGAAACACTTCATCTAACTCACATTCGTAAGCATCTTCAATTATTTTTCGCGCAACTTTCCCGGGGAAAGGAAAAACATCATCTTGTAACTTGGAAAATTCATTAACGATGTCTTCGGGT
Source organism: Gammaproteobacteria bacterium (assembly GCA_041601315.1). Lineage (GTDB taxonomy): Bacteria > Pseudomonadota > Gammaproteobacteria > Eutrophobiales > Eutrophobiaceae > UBA7359. Next base: position 9,817 of record JBFIIJ010000010.1, on the reverse strand, counting down.
ACAATATCTCGACGCGTTGATAGTATTTGACCTAACTTGACATAGATAGGCCCAAGCTCTTCCAGCATTAAACGCAATCTATGTGCTCTAGGTCCTTTTCTTCTTTGACCAAACCAGTTCCATGGCATCATATAAAAAATGATACGAAATGGTTTAAATAACGGCGTCGAGAAAATATATTCATCGAGGCCATATTTAATAAAGGCTCGCTGAATTGCTAGTAATCGAAGAAATTGTTCCATTATTTAATTACCCTTAATACGAGCTTCAAGTTTATTAACTTTCTGCTCAAAACGTTCAACATCTTCTCGAAGCACATCAACTTCTTTACTAAATTCTTCAACTAACAAATCATCTGGCAACATATTAATTTCAAAGCGTAAGTATTCACTGATATCTGTTGCCAATGTTTTACTGGTATTTGTCGCAAAACGAGTTGTACCTCGTATAAATTTCCCAATCTGATAGGCCATCGTATCACCAACCCATTTCGAAAGCGGTTCTTCCAAATCTATATCGATATTCTGCATAATTTCCTGAAAACGTTGTGCAAGACTAATATCACCTATTATCTGCATATCATTAGGAAGCCCGGTACTTTTATTTTTGGACGATGCCATCATCATAATAAAATTACTTGGTGTGCCTTTTATTAATACATCAGGTTTATCTTCATTAGACGTATGAATCGTTAAACCTTTTTCAGATGGAAATAAAAAAACTGTCAGGTTTGTATTAATAAACTCAAACGCAATAACTTTACCTTCAAGCGTACCCAGTGAATATAAAGTTTCTTCATCAAGACTTAATGCCTTATTAATTAATTTTTCAATATGGCCAATCCACTCTGGGGCTTTATTTTCTACAATGGCATTCATATCTTATAACCTCTATGAATAGCCACGATGCCACCAGAAAGATTATAGTGTTGTACTTTTTCAAAACCTGCATTTTCCATCATGCTTGATAATGTTTTTTGATCTGGATGCATACGAATCGATTCAACCAGATATTGATAACTTGCTTCATCATTGGCAACCGCTTTACCGAACATTGGTATCAGTTTAAATGAATACTCATCATAAATTTTGTCCAATACCGGTATAACAATTTTTGAAAATTCAAGAATAATTAACTGCGAACCATATTTAAGCTTGCTATACATCGAACGTAAAGCAGCATCTTTATCGGTTACGTTACGAAGACCAAAAGCAATGGTAATACAATCAAAACTGTTGTCTTCAAATGGCAAGGCTTCGGCATTACCCTGAACATAATCAATGCCTTTAAAAAGTCCTTTATCAATAAAACGGTTTCGTCCTTCCTTTAACATCTCTGCATTAATGTCACATAAAGTGACACGACCATCTTCACTTAACTGATTGTGAATGAGTCTGGCAAGATCACCCGTGCCACCAGCTAAATCGAGTACGTGAAAGTTTTTTCGGATGGCACATAAATGTACTGCCTGACGTTTCCATAAACGATGCACACCAAATGACATAATGTCATTCATCAAATCATATTCAGATGCAACAGAACTAAAGACATCTGCTACCCGACGCGCTTTCTCCTTAGTCGGAACTTGTTCATAACCAAAATGTGTAGTCTGGCTAGTCATTTATCTTGCGGACATATCCTACTTTTTTTAATGCATCGAGATAATTCATCCAATTATTATCGTGCTCAACGCCAAGTTCATATAAGTATCCCCATGAGTACAGACCCGTCGCATGTTTATCGTCAAATATAAGACGAATTGCATAATTTCCTATCGGTTCGATTTCTGTAATATTCACATTTTCTTTGCCAACTTGTAATACTTCTTGTCCGGGGCCATGCCCTTTGACATCAGCTGAAGGCGAATGCACACGTAAGTATTCACAAGACAATTCAAATTTCTCACCATCATCGTATTCAATTTCAAGGATACGAGATTTCTGGTGAAGATTGATGGCTACTGGATTTGGTGTATTTTCTGGCATGATAATTTAATCGTTTTTAGGGCATTCTACGCTTCGTCTAAACAAAATTATAGGACGAAACGCTCACATGTATGTGAACGGTAGAGTCGCGTCGGGAACGAAGACCGAAGATAGTCAAAACTAATCTTAAAATTTCAATATAGTTGCAATCATCAATCTAGAGAATGTAACGACTTAAATCTTCGTCTTCTACTAACTCGTTCAGATGGTCATTAACATACGTAGCATCAATTGAAACTGACTCACCCTTCTTTTCTGTGGCTTCGTATGACAACGTTTCCAACAAACGTTCCATTACGGTATGTAAACGGCGTGCACCTATGTTTTCGGTATTATCATTTACCTGAAACGCTATTTCTGCAATTCGTCGAATTCCATCATCAGTAAAACTTATTTTTACGCCTTCGGTTTCCAGTAACAAAGTGTACTGCTCTGTCAACGAAGCATCTGGCTCTGTCAAAATGCGTATAAAATCATCCGCTACCAACGCATTTAATTCTACTCTGATAGGTAGACGTCCTTGTAATTCAGGAATCAAATCGGAAGGTTTGGCCAAATGAAATGCACCGGAAGCAATAAATAAAATATGATCTGTTTTTACCATGCCGTATTTTGTTGAAACAGTACTACCTTCAACCAACGGTAATAAATCGCGTTGCACTCCTTCGCGAGATACATCCGGGCCACTTGATTCAGAACGACGTGTGACTTTATCAAGCTCATCAAGAAAAACGATGCCGTGTTGTTCCACATGTTCAATGGCTCGCGCTTTAAGATCATCTTCATTAACCAGTTTTGCGGCTTCTTCTTCAGCAAGCAGTTTAAGTGCGTCTTTAACTAATAATTTGCGAGTTTGTTTTTTACTGCTTCCTATATTTTGAAACATGCCTTGCAACTGGCTAGTCATTTCTTCCATGCCTGGAGGCGCCATAATCTCAACGCCAATGCTCGGTGCATTTAATTCTGTTTCGACTTCTTTTTCATCAAACTTTCCTTCGAGGATCATTTGTTTAAATTTTTGTCGTGTCGAATTGATGCTCGACTTATCATCATGATCATCTTCACCCATCATTCGAGCAGGAGGTAACAAAATATCCAGCACTCTTTCCATAGCTGCCTTGTCTGCCTGATCACGCACTTTTTCCATTTCAATTTCGCGCGTTTGCTTAATAGCAATATCGGCAAGATCACGAATGATTGATTCTACATCGCGTCCAACATAACCCACTTCAGTAAATTTTGTTGCTTCAATTTTTATAAACGGTGCTTGAGCGAGTTTAGCGAGGCGACGGGCAATTTCAGTTTTACCAACGCCGGTGGGCCCAATCATTAAAATATTCTTTGGCGTTATTTCATTTCGTATAGATTCATCAACCTGTGCACGACGCCAACGATTACGCAATGCAATCGCCACAGCACGTTTTGCTGAATCCTGTCCAATAATATGTTTATTCAGTTCGGCAACAATGGCCTGAGGAGTTAATTCTGTCATGTTCTTCCGTTAATTCTGTTTGTAATTTTTTGAAGCTGATTAAAGTTCTTCGATGGTTAGATTAGAATTTGTATAGATACAAATATCGGCAGCAATACCTAAACCTTTCTCGACAATTTCGCGCGCACTCAGATCGGTATTTTCCATTAAGGCTCGCGCCGCAGATTTAGCAAAATCGCCACCTGAACCAATCGCCATAATGTGGTTTTCCGGTTCAATCACATCACCATTACCGGAAATGATTAATGACGTTGTTTTATCAGCGACACACAACAACGCTTCCAGTCGACGTAACATTCGATCAGTACGCCAGTCCTTTGCTAACTCAACCGCTGAGCGCATCAGATTACCCTGGTGTTTTTGTAACTTGGCTTCAAATCGTTCAAATAAAGTAAATGCATCTGCTGTGCCACCGGCAAAACCGGCAATGATTTTTTCATCAAATAAACGGCGCACCTTACGTGCATTGCCTTTCATGACGGTATTTCCCAGTGAAACCTGGCCGTCTCCACCGATCACAACATGACCGTCACGTCTTACAGATAAAATTGTTGTGCCTCTATATTGTTCCAATGTTTCTCTCCTTAACAGCGGAAGCGAATTGTACCTGACCCTTACGGTAGACTTAAGTAAAACAGGCTGGAATTGTCTTATATTTGGCCGTTTTACCGAATCTCAAGCGATATGAAACGAACAATGAAATTAATCAGCTTTCTTTCGATGTGCTCTGGGGTGTGTTTTGTCGTAAACCTCTGCCAAATGCTGAAAATCAAGATGCGTATAAACCTGTGTCGTGCTGATATCTGCGTGTCCGAGTAATTCTTGCACAGCACGTAAATCACCACTCGATTCCAAAAGATGACTGGCAAATGAATGTCGCAACATGTGAGGATGCACATGGTTTGGTAACCCTTGTTTAATCGCCCATTGCTTTAATCGATCTTGTACCGATCTCGGGCTAATGCGTTTTCCTCGACTACTTATAAATAACGCTTGTTCAGTTTCACTCACCATGGCAGTTCGATCTTTCAACCAACGCTTGATTGCTTTAATTGCAAATTGTCCCACAGGAATACTGCGTGTTTTATTACCTTTGCCTGTGACTGTAATAATTCGATCGTTAAAATCTATATTGTTTAAATTCAAACTGATAAGTTCCGACAAACGCAAACCAGAAGAGTAGATTAATTCCAGCATAGCTCTGTCTCTTACTGCAAGTGTATCGTCTTCATTAATTTCAACTAACTGAGCTGTTTGATCTGCATCTAAAACTTTTGGAAGCTTGCGTGGTGTCTTTGGTGCGATAATCCCTTCGGCCGGATTATTCTTCACTTTTTCATTTTTTATAAGGTATCGATAAAAAGATCGTATCGCTGATAAGTTTCGTTGTAATGAACGTCCTCCAATACCCTGTCGATGACGCCAGGCAACGAAACCTCTTAGCTGTCTGCCATCAAGATCTGACCATTTAACAATGTCCTGTTGCTCACAATATTTTTGTATATGCGCGAGATCACGCTGATAAGCGCTGCGGGTATGTTCGGAAAGATGATGTAGCGTCTTTGTATAAGACTCAAGTAATTGCGTCTCTGACGACTGCATAAAATTAATGCTTTAGCCTTGCTCAACCCAGGGTTTCAAAATAAAACTTAATACTTCACCCAGATTAGCCAGCAGCTCAACACCCATGCCAGCCTGAAAACGTTCGGCATCAAAACTACCGATAGAAAGAATTCCGCCCCAGCAATCACCATGCAAAGGCACCATCACTGATGAAGCAATTTCATCACCGTCATCGCCAAATAAAAATACCTGTTGTTGGCGTTTCATGCGTCCACTTAATGGCAGTCGCTTTTCGATAATACTTTTAAATAAAGATCGTTCTGTTATTTCTTTGCCTGCAAATTCATCTGTCGGAAAACTATCAACGAATGACGGATTAGCAAACAGACGTACTACAGCGCGATCGGCATGAAAATTCTTCTTCAGATTATCGTACAAGGTATTAAAGATATCTTTTGGATCGTCTGCATCCATCAGCGTCAATGCCAATTGATGCATGCGTCGTGCAAGCTCTTCATTTTGTCGTGCTATTTCGATGAGTTCGTGTAAACGTTTTCGTACTTGCTCATTTTGTTCACGTAAAACGGTAATCTGTCTTTCAACTAATGAGACAGCACCACCATGACTATGCGGAATAATTAATTCAGCAAGAATTTCCGGATGTTTAGTAAAAAAATCCAGATTATCCCTCAGATATTCAGCAACCATGCTTTCCGTAGTATTGGTTGTTTCCAGGTTTTTTTCTTCCTGTACGCTCATAACTCAATTTTCCCCTCAAATACGGTTGTCGCAGGTCCTGTCATATAGACCGGTTCACCTTCCCCTGCCCAGCGCAATGTCAAATGCCCACCGCGTAATTCTGCGTCTATTGTCCCTTCCAAGTACCCCTGCTGGCAAGCGATAACCATCGCTGCACACGCACCACTGCCACAAGCCAGTGTTTCACCGGAACCTCGCTCATAAACTCGCAATTTGAATGCCTGTCGATTCAGGATTTGCATAAAACCAACATTAACACTGTCAGGAAAAAGTTCATTTTCCTGCAAAACCGGTCCGATCACATTCACTGGGGCTATATCGACATCATCGACAATAATAACCGCATGGGGATTTCCCATTGATACCGTAGCAAAAACAACATCTTCATCACCCAAAATTAAATGATACTGCTCTTGATATTCGTCTGTTTGCATTGGAATTTTAGCCGGCTCAAATTCCGGCACACCCATATTGACTGTCACACGGACATCATCGTCCATTGTCAATATCAGACGACCAGCACCCGTTTCAGCAATAATCTCTCTCTTCTCAACAAGCCCTTTTTCTTTTAGATACACTGCAGCGCAACGAGCACCATTACCACACTGCATCACTTCGCCACCATCTGCATTAAAAATACGATAACGGACATCAGCATCATTTGCTTCGGGTGGTTCCAATAGCAAAACCTGATCGCAGCCAATACCAAATTGGCGATCAGCAATATGCCTGATCTGCTCGCGCGTCAGAGTCAATGGCTTGTTAAACGTATCAAAAACAACAAAGTCATTTCCAATACCATTCATTTTTGTAAATTGAAGTTCCATACGGATAGATTACAGCTTCAGGCTCTTAACGAAAAGCTGTGATAAGTAATATATCTGACAAAGTGACGATCAGATATCGTGAGCAAGACACTAAATACGGTTAGTTAATAGATAAATTTGTTGCGCGATAATATCACGCAGAAAAGAAAGGCAATGTCTGAGAGTTAGTCGTTCAGACTACTAGCATGAAACTGATTAGTAATTGAATTTAACTGTTGAGATATCTGAGTCATTTTTTTTGCCGACTCTTCTATATCCTGATTACCTTGTAAAACCTGATTAACAAGTTCTGCAAGCATATCGGTACTGGATTTAACTTCGTGAGCCATTTCTGATTGTTCAGATGAATAATTGGCATTTGTTTTATTATATTGACTAATTTCATGCACAGTATTTGTAATGACAGATATCGCTTCGCTAGCAACGTTGGCCTGTATAACTCCTTTACTCACTTCCTCTTTTTCTGAATGCATAGTATCAGCCATTTTTTTTGCTTTTTGCTGAACATCATCAATATTCTGCATGATGTCATTGGCAGAATCTCTGGTTTTATTGGCAAGACTGCGAACTTCATCAGCAACAACAGCAAAACCACGTCCATGTTCGCCTGCACGAGCAGCTTCGATTGCAGCATTCAATGCCAACAAGTTAGTTTGTTCGGTTAATTGATTAATAACAGAAGTAATCCCGCTCATCTTTTCACAATCGTGAACCAGATTTTGAACATCTATATGAGTTTGATCAATATAATCTGAAAATTGCTGAAACATCTCTAAAACACTATTCAGCACGTGTTTACTATTTAAAGATTCACCATCAGCCTTATCCGCTAATACAGATGCCTGTGTAGAATTTTCAAAGAGGCCTTGTGCACGTGTTTGCATTTGTTCCATTATCTGAACTGACATATCCGTTTTTGATTTCTGGTTCTCGGACAGGCTGTAAGTCTTTTCTATATTTACACTTAGTTCACTTGCACTTTCACCGGAAAGCATTGCTGAATTTTTTATGCGAAATATCAAGCCTTCATATTTTTCAACAAGTGAATTAATTTTGATAGCCATACGAACTATCTGATTTTGTATTGCCGTCTCTTTGAGCTCCATGCCGACAAACAGCACAGCGATTACTTCACCGTTAGCATTATTTATGGGCAGATATTTGGCCAAGTAATTCTTGCCAAATAATTGTGCGGGACCAAAGTAATCACGGCCTTCAATTAAAAAAGAATGCGCTGGATGAAATATACCAAGCGGCGTACCTACCACACGTTTGCCTTTAGCATTTTCGAGTGTTGTCGCGACCCGAACAAAATCAGCATCTATTTTTACAAATATAGTTGCAACTGCTTTTGTTTCATTCGTAAACTTTTCAAGCAAACTATCATTACCACTCAGTTGTTCTTTACCAGACCATAATTCGGGAACTACTTTATTGCCAAGATTAACCGTTGCATTATTATTAAGTTTAAACGAAGTAAACAATCCCTGTAATTTCTCTGCCAACGTTTCTACTTCAACACGTTGTTGTTCCTTGTTGTTATATACATTCTCTTCTGTTAACTCTTCCAGAATTTTCGGCAAGAAAGAATCATGACTTAAAGTACCTTGCTCAATTAAAGAAAGATGGTCATAAATTTGATTTAACGGTCGTAAAAAACTGGAAAGCACGTATTTATTCAATGAATACGCCAACATTAATGCAACAGCCCATACTGCCAAATGGTGGAACATACTCATTGTATTCCCTAAAAATTGATAGGCTAGAACAACAATGATAGAAATCAAAATTCCAATAGAGGTAGACAGAATGGCAAATTGATACGCGAGGTCCAGATTGTGAAATTTCTTTTTCATTTTTAGCTTGAATAAGTTTCCAGAAGAATCGATAGAGTTTATATCGGCAGATATTACAGAATCTTTACAACCAAGCTAAAAAACAAAAAATGGGTAAAACAACTATATTTCAATCACTTAACTTTCACTACTACTTATCTTGACTGGTTCAGGTATATGTAATGTCGAAGTTGGAAAAGCACATTCGGCGCCATGAGATTCAATGATATCGATAATCTTCAACATCACATCTTGCTTCACTTCGTGAAATTTTATCCAGTTTACTGTTTTGGTAAAGGTATAAATAAAGAAGTTAAGTGAAGATGCAGCAAACTCATCGAAGTTAACAATGAGTGTTTGGCTCGCATCAATATCTTCATGTTGTTTTAACATTTCTTTAACATCAGCAATAATTTCTCGCATCTTGCCTGCATCATCGTAACGAATACCGATCGTTTCTTTAATACGGCGATTAGTCATACGCGAAGGATTTTCAACAGCAATCGTTGTAAAAATTGAGTTTGGAATATACAGCGGTCTTTTATCAAAAGTTCTAATCGTTGTTAGACGCCAACCGATTTTTTCAACTGAACCTTCGATCTCTCTGTCCGGTGATCGAATCCAGTCACCCACATCAAAAGGACGATCCATATAAATGGTTAATCCACCAAAAAAATTGGCTAACAAATCACGTGCTGCAAAACCAATGGCGATACCACCAATTCCACCAAATGCTAATACACCGGAAATGCTATAGCCCAGAGTTTGTAAAATAACCAAAGCACCGGTAATGATGACCGAGACACGTAATAACTTTGCAATTGCATCGGCGGTTGTTTGATCAAAGTCTTCGCCCTTAGTCTGTTTCTTTTCAAGAATGATGCTCTCTGCACTTGAGATAAATCGAACCAGAAACCAGACAATGATAATGATAAAACCGACTTCACGAATAGGTTCAATCGCACCAAAGACAGCTGCATCACTTTGCTTCTTTGCAATTTCTGCAGCAAAGCTCAGGCCAATAATCCAGATCAAAATTGTTAATGGTTTTTGTGCCGCAATAAATAAAGCATGGTCCCAATTGGTCCATGTCTTTTTTAATCTGGCAATGAGTTTTGCAACAACACGTTTTTGTGTCCAATTAATAAATGCCGTTAAAAAAACAACAATAAAAATCTGAATGATCCAGTTTTCCTGTCTGAGATAAGACTCCATTGTTTGTAAAAATTCTGTAAAACTCATTAATCTATCCTTCAATCAATTTAATATTTATTAATTCTAATGTTTAATAAACAGCTGAAACGCTATAACCCTGCTTCTCTAATAAAGCAAGCACGCCTATTTCACCTGGAAGAT
>JBFIIJ010000009.1:0-18117 GCA_041601315.1 Gammaproteobacteria bacterium | reverse complement strand
TTAATTTTTGTAAGAGTAATTCAAGAATAGCTTGGGCTTGTTCTGGTGAAAGTCGATAACCACCATCGGTTAATCCAAATTCTTTTGGTAAGTTATCAGGTCGCGAAGAATCAGCACCAGAACGTTCTAACATTTCAACAACAGCATCAGATGCCCATGTTTGTGCTAATAATCCTTCTTTCGCTTCTGCAGGACTTGCTGATGCTTTAATTAAGGCAATCACCGGATCAATATTCGCCAGAGCAACGGCTTGACCTTCCAGGATATGTGCACGAGCACGAGCTTTGCGTAAATCAAAAATGGTACGACGAGTCACTACTTCACGACGATGACTTATAAAGGCTTCAAGTAAGTCTTTTAGGTTCATCAAACGTGGACGATTTTCTGTCAATGCAACAATGTTAATACCGAAGACCGATTGCATTGCGGTAAATTTGTACAAATTATTCAACATCACTTCTGCAACTTCACCGCGACGCAATTCAATAACCACTCGCATGCCGTCCTTATCTGATTCGTCGCGTAATTCTTTTACGCCGGTAATCTTTTTATCTTTAACCAGTTCGGCAATCTTTTCGACCAAGCGTGCTTTGTTAACCTGATAAGGTAGCTCGGTAATAATGATCTTGTTGCCGGAATCATGTTCTTCAATATTGGTACGTGCACGAACATAGATACGTCCACGCCCTGTTTCATAAGCTTCTCTAATACCCGATGAACCGTTAATAATACCGGCTGTTGGAAAGTCAGGACCCGGAATATGTTCCATCAAATCCTGAATAGTTGAATCAGGGTTATTAATTAAGGTTAGACAAGCGGCAACGACTTCAGATAAATTATGTGGTGGAATATTTGTCGCCATGCCCACTGCAATACCACTGGAACCATTAACCAAAAGGTTGGGAATTCTGGTCGGCATAACCACAGGTTCATGTTCAGAACCATCATAGTTTGGTGCAAAATCGACCGTTTCTTTATCCAGATCTTCAATAATTTCATGCGCAATTCGTGACATACGTACTTCGGTATATCGCATTGCCGCAGGGGAATCGCCATCAACCGAGCCAAAGTTACCCTGACCATCGACAAGCATGTAACGTAAAGAGAAAGGCTGCGCCATACGTACCATCGTATCGTAGACCGCGGTATCACCATGAGGATGATATTTACCGATAACATCACCAACAACACGAGCTGATTTTTTGTACGGTTTGTTGAAATCGTTACCCATTACTTTCATCGCGAATAAAACACGACGATGCACAGGTTTTAGACCATCACGCACATCCGGCAAGGCACGACCGACGATAACGCTCATGGCATAGTCCATATAGGACTGCCGCATTTCGTCTTCTATATTTACGCCGGAAAGGTCGCGCGCGAAATCGATCTCGGAATCAGAATTGGACATAAATTATTGATGGAAAAGGAAGCAAAAAAAGCCTTAATTTCTAGTAATTATTTGAGGCCGAATCTTATCATAATCAGACCATTTCCCCTACTTTTTTTTTGCTTTTAAGCTACTGATTTTAGGTCAAATTTTACCAAAAATTGCAAGCATTTTTTCGGCATCAGGATCCTGCACAATTCCCTTCTCTGTAACGATGACATCGACCAGTTTTGCCGGGGTAACATCGAAGGCTGGATTAATGGCTTCCATGTCATTTGGCGCTACGCGGATGCCATTAAAATCAGTAATTTCCTCCATCTTTCTATACTCAATTGGAATGTCTTTTCCTGATTGAATTTGCATATCTACTGTCGAAAATGGCGCAACTACCATGACTTTTACACCATGATACTTTGCCGATACTGCATGTGAGTATGTACCGATCTTATTCGCAACATCACCATTCGCGGCAATGCGATCTGAACCGACAATTAACCAATCAATATCTCCCGTCTGCATCAAGCTGGAAACAGCCGAATCAATCACCAGATTCACTGGAATATTATCCTGTTGTAACTCCCAACTGGTTAAACGTGCGCCCTGCATCCACGGACGTGTTTCAGATGAATAGACTTTGCTTATTAATCCATTTTTGTGTGCCGTTCTAATTACACCCAATGCTGTGCCGTAACCACCGGTCGCCAAGGCACCGGCATTACAATGTGTGACTATCTGGCAATCTGGTTTGATTAATTCAGCACCTAAACGGCCCATTTCATGATTAGCCGCAATATCTTCATCATGTATACGAATGGCTAGTTCTAATAATGCGGGTTCAGGATCGCCTTCGATTGAATCAAAAACTTGTCTCATTTCAGATATCGCCCAATTTAAATTCACCGCTGTCGGTCTTGAAGCTGAAAGTAATTCAAGTTCAGCATTGATCGTTTCACGCCAATTATCTGGTGAGAACCGATATGCAGAACGCGCAGCGAGGACAACCGCATAAGCTGCTGCAATACCTATCGCTGGTGCACCACGAACAATCATGTCTTTAATTGCATCAGCAACAACAGTAGCTGAATCGAAATCCAGATAAATAATTTCTCTCGGTAATAAGCGTTGATCCAGTAAAACTAACTTACCCGATTCCCACTTAACCGCAGCAAATGATTCGGTAATGTTTTTTGAATTGTAAATTGTCAATGGTTATTCAGCCTGTTAATGATTTATCATAGTGCACATGAATGTTGATACTCTTATACACGCAAAATGGATTATACCCGTTGAGCCGAAAAATACTGTTTATGAAAACTATTCTGTTGCAATAAAAGACGGAAAGATAGAAGCATTGCTGCCAACCGATAAGGCACGCGATAAATATACTGCGACAGAAGAACACAATCTACAACAACACACACTGATTCCCGGCTTAATCAACGCACATACACATGCAGCCATGAATTTATTTCGTGGACTCGCAGATGACTTACCGTTAATGGATTGGCTTAATAATCATATCTGGCCGGCAGAAACAAAGTGGATTGATCCAGAATTTGTTAAAGACGGTAGTGAACTCGCTGTCGCCGAAATGATCCGTGGCGGCACAACCTGTTTTAACGATATGTATTTCTTTCCCGATCAAACCGCAGAAGTATGTGCGCATGTCGGCATGCGTGTTGTGGTTGGTTTAATCCTGATAGATTTTCCTACTGCCTGGGCGAAAGACGCGGATGAATATATTTTTAAAGGTGAACAAGTACACGATAAGTTCAAACATGATTCCTTAATCAATACTACTTTTGCACCGCATGCACCGTATACCGTTTCGGATGAACCATTAAAACGTATTAGTGTTATTGCAGAAGAACTCGACATCCCTATTCACATGCATATTCATGAAACTGCATTTGAAGTAGAACAAAGTGTCGAACAACATGGTGGGATGCGTCCGCTACAACGTTTATCTGAATTAGGCTTACTCAGTCCGCGTATGCTTGCAGTACACATGACGCAACTAAATCAAGATGAAATAAAAGAACTGGCGAAACTCGGCGTTAGCGTTGCGCATTGTCCTGAATCAAACCTAAAACTCGCCAGCGGTTTTTGTCCTGTTGGTGAATTAATCAAAGCTGGCGTGAATGTATGTATTGGTACGGATAGCGTCGCCAGTAATAATGATTTAGATATGTTCGGCGAAATGCGTACTGCTGCTCTACTCGCTAAAGGCGTTGCAAATGATAGTACTTGTTTAGATGCACACACTACATTAAAGATGGCAACACTCAACGGTGCAAAAGCGTTAGGACTAGATGAAACAATTGGATCGTTAAAAAAAGGCAAACAAGCCGACATCGTAGCGATTAATTTAAATCAACTCGAAACACTACCGTTATACGAACCTGTCTCGCAAATTATTTATTCTGCAAACCGACAACAAGTCACTGATGTCTGGATATCAGGAAAACAGTTATTAAAGAATAGAGAATTAACAACAATGGAATATTCCAAGTTGATGGAGAAAGCGAAAAAATGGGAAGGGAAAATTAAAAGTTAATTTGATATCTTGAGGTCACAAAATGTGACCTCATGTTTAAGTTTGTAATTCTTTTTAACGTTGCTTTCCGCCTGATGACGTCTTACTTTTCTTCAAAGAAAAGTAAGCAAAAGAACCCTTCCCTAATGTCATGGCCTACGGCTCCCTTCGCAAGTAATCAGTTATATACGGGTCGCGCATACATTCATCCCTGAATGAATGCGCTCAATTGTGCGTCCATGCACAATTGACCCTATAACTAATCACTTGCTCAGCATGACAAGACGGGATTTAATAAAACATCACCTTTCATCATTTCCTTATAATGATAATATGCAGTTAACAACCCAAAGCGGACATAGTTAAATGGAATTACAATCAGTCATTAAAAGTAAATTTGTTGCATGGATACCAGCATTTTTAGGAGTAATCTTATTTCTTGATGCATTTATATTTTATGCAAGTGCCGACCATGATGTCCTAATTATATTCTTTCCTTTATTAATTATCGTTGCAGGAATGTCAGTAATATGGCTCATATATTTTTTATACTTATTAATTTTTAATCGAGAATATTTAAATAAAAGCATTCTGTTTTCTTCAATAATTGGGATAGTTAGTATTTGGCCGTCTATAGGAATTGTTGCAACAAATATGTATTAACAATAATGTCCGCTTCTGGCCGAAAGATGAGATATACTAGAACCGACCCAAAGCGGACATTTGATATAACGTATTCAAAATAATTTGTATTTAATATAAGGAATTTATAATGGGTTTTATTATAGGAGCTTTGCTTGCTGCAATAATTCTTACCCCTATTGCTCTTTGGTATCTTTATCAAGATATTAAGGGAATAAAAAGATATAGAAAAAATCTGATTCAATGCCCAAGATGTGCATTTAATTATTTTGATTATTTACAAAAATGCCCGCATTGCAAAAAAATATCTGATAATGATTTAGATAAAGCAAGAGAATTAAAAAAGATGGACACCGATAAATTAAAAACACTCTTATATTCTGGTGCTCTATTTTTTCTAATTGTATTTGTAGCAGGATTGCTCAGTCTGTAATAAGAGCAAGAAAGCTAATGTCCACTTCTGGCCGAAAGTTGAATATTTTCAATTAATATTCTGACCTTATTAATTTTAATCCCCTTATGACTTACCGAGGCGTTGTGTTATTTCATCGGTTGAGCAACATGGATGTTGCGAGAGCGCATTAGGACAGGAGTCCGTATGCGCGTGCCGTTGAAATAATGCAACGACTCGGGAACCCGTTAGGGCAAGATATCTGGGGTGGCCTTTCTTTTGGTTACTTTTCTTTGGCCACGCAAAGAAAAGTATCGCGTCATCAGACGCAACATGAAATTAAAAAGAAAACTTACTCTTTAAATAAACCTGAAAACTCATTCCATTGATTAACAATCGCACAAAACATCTTTGCAGTTTGAACTGCATCGTATTTTGCTGAGTGTGCTTCTTTATCATCCCACTCTAACCCTGCAGCAATAGCAGCACGGGATAAAACAGTTTGTCCATAGGCAAGGCCTGCCATGGTAGCGGTATCGAAGGTACTGAATGGGTGAAAAGGATTTCTTTTTATATCATTGCGTTCGACACATGCGTTTAAGAAACTGATATCAAAAAACGCATTGTGTCCAACCAGTATTGCACGACTACAACGGTGTTCTTTTATTTTTCTTCTTATCGGTTTAAAGATTTCATGTAACGCAGTTGTTTCATCAACAGCGATTTGTTTGCGGAAAGGATGATCTGGATCGATGCCGGTAAATTCTAAAGAGGCTTTGTCTAAATTTGCACCTTCGAAGGGATTAACGTGTTTAGAAACAATTTCATCAATACACCATTGCTGTTCGTCATTAACTGTCACGGTTACAGCAGCAATTTCTAATATGGCATCGGTAGCAGCATTAAAGCCGCCTGTTTCTATATCAACGATAACGGGTAAGAATCCACGAAACCGTTTTGCAACCGCAGTTTTTTCTTTTGTCGTAGACTCTGAATGGGAGTCTGACTCGTTTATTTCTTCAGTTGCCATGAACACGTTTCGCCCGCTCGAAATGGAACCAGTACGCTATCACCAAAGGCAATTGTTTCCGGGATTGATAAATCTTCTTTAATTAAAGTAACTTTATCTTTATTGCGCGGCAGTCCATAAAAATCTGCACCATAAAAACTGGCAAACGCTTCCAGTTTATCCAAAGCGCCTGCGTTATCAAATGCTTCGGCATAAAGATCTATACCTATGTGTGCAGAAAAAATACCGGCACAACCACAACTGGTTTCTTTATGTTTGCGTTCATGTGGTGCGCTATCGGTACCAAGAAAGAATTTTGAGTTGCCACTGATTGCTGCTTTCTGAACAGCTTTTCGATCTGCTTCAGCTTTTAAAATGGGCAAACAATAATTATGTGGACGCAAACCGCCTTTAAATAAATCATTTCGATTTAATAAAATATGTTGCGGTGTAATAGTAGCAGCCACTTTTTCATTCGCACCTGAAACAAAATCAACACCGGCTTTAGTCGTAATATGTTCAAGTACAATTTTCAATTCAGGAAAGTCTTTAACTAAAGGCGTTAATACTTTATCAATAAACACCGCTTCTCTGTCAAAGATATCAACATCATCATCGGTCACTTCACCATGCACTAATAATGGAATACCGTGTTTCATCATCGCTTCTAATGCGGTATATGTTTTCTTGAAGTCAGTTACGCCTTGATCTGAGTTTGTTGTTGCACCTGCTGGATAATACTTTAAGGCTTTTATTAGTTTGCTTGCCGCCGCAGTATTTATTTCTTCTACCGACGTATTATCCGTTAGATATAAGGTCATTAACGGTTCGAAATTATATTTTTCATCGACACTTGCCAAAATACGATCACGATATTCCATTGCCAATTCCGTAGTAACTACCGGCGGCTTTAGATTCGGCATGATAATCGCTCTGGCAAATTGCGCTGCCGTGTGATTAACAATACTTTCCAGCGCCGCACCATCACGCAAGTGCAAGTGTAAATCGTCCGGTTTTGTTATGGTTAATGTTTGCATAGGTAATTGCTTAAAAATTTGTGCGTAAAAGGTATCATATACATTCCTGTTTGTCCGCGAATGTCGTCAGTCAGCTATCATTATTATTAAGGTAAAGAAATGGAATATACAAAACTGGGTGGTACAGATATTAAGGTAAGCCGAATTTGTCTAGGCACAATGACCTGGGGCGAACAAAATACCGAGGCTGAGGCACATGAGCAATTAGACTATGCCATTGATGCTGGTATTAATTTTATCGATACCGCCGAAATGTATCCGGTCGCGCCGCGTAAGGAAACTCAGGGATTAACCGAGACTTATATAGGCACCTGGTTAGCCAAACGTCAGGATCGCGATAAATTAATCATTGCATCAAAAGTCTGTGCACAAGCAGATTGGACCGATTATATGCGTGATGGCAAGCCCAGACTGGATAAAAAGAATATACATGCGGCATTAGATGCGTCTTTAAAACGATTGCAGACTGACTATCTCGATCTTTATCAAACACATTGGCCGGAAAGAGATACCAATTTCTTTGGCAAGCTGAATTATTACCATGCACCAGATAAAGACGGTGTTCCTATTGCTGAAACATTGGGCGTACTAGACGATTTAGTGAAAGCAGGAAAAATCAGGACCATTGGTATTTCTAATGAAACGGCCTGGGGTTGTGCTGAATATTTACGCGTTGCCACAGAACAAGGTTTATCGCGCATTGTCAGCATCCAAAACCCCTATAATTTATTAAATCGTACCTTTGAGATTGGACTATCCGAATTTGCGCATCGTGAAAACGTGGGCTTACTCGCCTATTCACCTTTAGCCTTTGGTGTATTGAGCGGTAAATATTTAAATGGCGCGAAACCTAAAGGTTCACGTTTAGCTTTATTTGACCGCTTTACACGCTATACCAATCCTCAAGCGAATACGGCAACTGAAGCGTATGTTAATCTGGCAAAAGACAATGAACTCGATCCATCGCAAATGGCATTGGCCTATGTGAATAGTCGGCCTTTTCTAACCAGTAATATTATTGGTGCGACCACGATGGAACAATTAAAAACTGATATCGAAAGTATTAATATAAAGTTACCGAAAGACCTTATTAGAGCAATAGAAGCCATCCATGAAAAAATTCCAAATCCATCACCTTAATATATTCTTAATTTTAAGTTTAATTTCGACCTCAGTCTTTGCTTCAGCAGAGTCTGAGAACATATGGTTGTATGTTTTCTTAATTCCTGTTTATTTCGTACTTGGCTTACAAGCGCTACTAGTGATATTAGCCACAGTAATGAAACAGTTTAAGACTAAACAACTTGTTTTAATGTCTGTGATAATTGCAGCACTATTAATGTTTCTTGGATTAGGTTTGACTTATTATCACGATACGATAGAAAAACTGCAGGAAGTCTTGCTCCATTTTTCTATCATTGGCATGATTGTTTTTATCTTTCCCATTATACAATTTAAGCTTTTGAGGAAATCAGAAAATAGTCCTGATGAAATCTAGATTTGGCTCAAATTTACTTAATAACCTATGTATAATCATTACCCAATAATTAATAAATAAGAGCAATTATGAAATTATCAGCATTAACAGCCATCTCTCCGATTGATGGTCGTTATCAAAATAAGACCGATTCTTTAAGACCGATATTCAGTGAATACGGCTTATTTCGATTTCGTGTGCAAGTGGAAATCGAATGGCTCAAAACATTAGCGAATCATTCTGGCATTAAAGAGATCGCACCATTTTCAAAAAACTCGATTTCAATTCTTGATAAAATCAAGAACGATTTTTCTGTTGCTGACGCCAATGCGATTAAAAAGATAGAGAAGACAACGAACCATGATGTGAAAGCTGTGGAATATTTCATACGCGATCAAATAATAACAAATAAAGCATTGAAAGAAGCCAGCCAGTTTATTCATTTTGCCTGTACTTCAGAGGACATTAATAACCTGAGTCATGCCTTGATGTTAAAAGAAGCGCGTGATGTTGTATTGCTGCCTAAGTTGGACGAAACGATTTCTGTTTTAAAAACCTTAACTAAAAAATATGCGGCGACTCCGATGTTGTCGCGCACACACGGACAAACAGCATCGCCAACAACACTAGGTAAAGAAATTGGCGTATATGTTCATCGTTTGTCACGACAAAGAAAACAACTGGAAAAAATTGAATTGCTTGGCAAGATGAATGGTGCGGTAGGTAATTTCAATGCGCATCTTTCTGCTTATCCCAAAGTGAACTGGATGTCTTTATCTAAAAACTTTGTCACCGGTTTAGGGCTGGACTGGAATCCACATACTACGCAAATCGAATCGCATGATTATATGGCTGAATATTTTCATGTCATGTCGCGCACGAATACTATCCTTATCGATCTGAGTCGTGATATCTGGAGTTATATTTCTCTTGGCTATTTCAAATTGAAATTGAAAAAAGGCGAGATAGGATCTTCAACCATGCCACATAAGGTAAACCCGATCGACTTTGAAAACGCGGAAGGTAATCTAGGATTAGCAAATGGTATATTTGAACATCTTGCACAAAAGTTGCCTATCTCTCGTTGGCAACGCGATTTGACAGATTCAACCGTATTAAGAAATATGGGTGTGGGTATTGCTCATTCATTAATCGCATTTGATTCCATGTTGAAAGGTTTATCAAAACTGGATATTAATCCTGAAGCGCTGGATCAGGATTTAGAACAATCGTGGGAAGTTCTAGCTGAACCGATTCAAACAGTGATGCGTCGCTATGGCATTGATAATGCTTACGAACAATTAAAAGAATTAACACGTGGCCAGAATATTAATCAGGAAACCTTACGATCATTTATTGAACAACTTGAAATACCCAAAGATGCGAAAACACGATTACAAAAACTCACTCCACAAAACTATATTGGAAATGCTGAAGCTCAGACAACGCTTATTACCAAGTAAAACGAATAATAAGGAAGATATAAAAGCATGATTGATTTTGCCGATTATACTTTGGGGA
Organism: Gammaproteobacteria bacterium; assembly: GCA_041601315.1. GTDB lineage: Bacteria > Pseudomonadota > Gammaproteobacteria > Eutrophobiales > Eutrophobiaceae > UBA7359. The sequence continues at coordinate 8,114 of JBFIIJ010000009.1, read as the reverse complement.
AAACTACGGATGATGCCGTAAATATCACCACACGCGAGGAAAATGCGGCAGCAGCACTAGAACTGGTAAAGCAAGCCAAACAAAAACTGGCGATTATCAGTCAGGAACTAGACCCTCATGTTTACGATCAACCTGATTTTCTGGAAGCATTAAGGAAACTGGCGATACGTAACCGTAATGTAGAGATTCGCATTATTGTATTTGAACCCGAATTAATCGTCCGCAGAGGTCACAAACTCATTGATTTGGCTACGAAAATTACTAGTTACATCGAAATGCGCAAAGTGTCTGAAAAATATAAAACATTCAATGAATCTCTGCTTGTTGCCGATAGAGTAGGATACCTATATCGAGAAAGTACGGAGCGCTACAAAGGAAAAGTAAACTTCAACAGCCGTAGGGAGTCGAAGCACCTATTAGATGTTTTTAATGAGATGTGGGAAACGGCAAAACCGGATGCAAATTTACGTAGGGTACTTATTTGAAAAAATTACTTTTACATAGTCTGCTTGTTTTCATAGTCAGTCTTTCGCCTGCGATGGCGGAATCGATGAAACTGGAAATCATTGAATTAAAAAGCGGCGTCGTATCAGACATTGTTCCCGTCCTTAAACCATTAGTCGCTGAAGGCGGCACGGTTACAGGAATGAATAGCAAAATTATTATCAAATCCACCCCCTCCAACCTAAAACAATTAAAAGAAGTACTGGCTCAACTTGATAAAGCACCACGTCGCTTAATGATCAGCGTCAAACAAAATGTTGATGGCAGTTTAAAAACAAGTGAAGATGGTTTATCCGGTCGATATGTCTCGGGTAATGTAAGAATTGAATCACCCGATATAAGTAATGAAGGCGCAATAATTCAGGGACAGGATAGCGATGGTAATGTAATTCGTTATCGAACTCTTGAAACGCGTTCCAATATTGAAGATAGAAATGTTTTTCGTGTGCAAACGCTTGAAGGACATCATGCTCATATCGACGTTGGAAACTCTGTTCCCATTCCAACGCAAAGTGCAGTTGTCACTGGAGCTGGTATTGTCATACAAAATGGTGTTGAGTACCGCGACGTCACTTCCGGCTTTTATGTCTTACCCAGAATTCAAGGCGACAATGTCACTCTGTTAGTCGCACCACGCTTATCACGCGTTACCCCCGGCCAAGCTGCAATATTCGATATTCAAGAAGTAGAAACTACCGCCACAGGCAGATTAGGAGAATGGATTGAAATCGGTGGCACCACACAACACTACAATAATGATAGTCGTGCGAATGTCATTCGTACTAAACAACGTGGGCAGGAACAACGAAATGTCCTGATTAAAGTGGAAGAGATTAAATAGTTTTCGCGTGATTCCCCATTGGCTGATAAAATAGCCACTCAATTTTCTTCACCAAACAAGATTCAACGATTTAATGTTAATACTGCAAGGCGGAAACGCCCTTTCTGACTTTCGCGTCAATAAACTTCTTCCTGCTTTGCAGGCCTGCATTTCCGAAATCAGCTCGATTCAGGCGCATTTTGTGCACTTTGCTGAAACCAGCTCTGAGCTGAATGAAAAAGAGCAATCTCAGCTTGATGGTCTGCTCAACTATGGTTCGGTTATTGAACTAGCCAATAATCATTCGGCCAAGCTCATTGTTATTCCTAGACCCGGAACAATTTCGCCCTGGTCGAGTAAAGCGACTGACATTGTTCATAATTCCGGGCTTGATAAGGTCGTGCGAATTGAACGTGGAGTTGTTTATCAATTTGAATTTACTGATGAGGACTTAATTTGGTCAACTCTAAAAGGAATGAAATTAGAGCACATCAAAACACTATTACATGATCGAATGACTGAAGTAGTCATTGAAGAAGAAGACGAAGCCAAAGCGTTATTCTCTAAAGCTGAACCCGCTGTATTGGAGCACGTTGATATTCTTGCCGGTGGTAAACCTGCATTAGAGAAAGCGAATTCTGAAATGGGACTCGCATTATCTACAGAAGAAATCGATTATTTATTTACATCGTTTACTAAACTAAATCGTAACCCAACTGATGTTGAGTTGATGATGTTTGCGCAAGCGAATTCTGAACATTGCCGTCACAAAATCTTTAATGCGGAATGGACTATTGATGACGTGAAGCAAGAACATTCTTTATTCGACATGATTCGACATACGCATCAGGAAAATCCGGGTAATGTCCTTTCGGCTTATCATGACAACGCTGCTGTTATGGCGGGATATAGTGGCAAACGTTTTTTTACAGATCCCGATCAAAATCAATATGGATATAAAGATGAAGATATTCATATATTGATGAAAGTTGAAACACATAATCATCCGACAGCAATATCACCTTATCCCGGTGCAGCAACGGGTTCCGGTGGTGAAATACGAGACGAAGCAGCAACGGGTCGCGGTGCTAAACCGAAAGCCGGTCTAAGTGGCTTTGCAGTTTCTAATTTAAAAATTCCTGCGTTTGAACAAGCCTGGGAAAAAGATAACGGTAAACCTGATCGTATTGTTTCGGCACTGGATATTATGATTGAAGGTCCTATTGGTTCGGCTTCTTATAATAATGAGTTTGGTCGCCCTGCTCTCTGTGGTTATTTCCGAACTTATGAACAACGCGAATCAGATTCTGTGATTCGTGGTTATCATAAACCGATCATGCTAGCCGGTGGTTACGGTATGATTCGCGATGAACATGTCGATAAACTCGATATTCCTGCGGGCGCCAAGTTAGTTGTCTTGGGTGGACCAGCAATGTTAATTGGATTGGGTGGTGGTGCTGCATCTTCAATGGCATCGGGTACCAGCGATGCCTCTTTGGATTTTGCATCAGTACAACGCGATAACGCCGAGATGGAACGTCGTTGTCAGGAAGTCGTTGATCGTTGTTGGGCATTGGGTGACAAGAATCCTATATTAAGTATTCATGATGTTGGTGCAGGTGGTCTTTCCAATGCCATGCCTGAACTCGTCAGCGCCAGTGATCGTGGTGCGCAACTTGAATTACGTGAAATACCGAATGATGAACCGGGTATGTCACCGATGGGGGTTTGGTGTAATGAATCACAAGAACGTTATGTACTCGCAATCAATCCAGAGCATATTGAAAAATTTATTAGTCTTTGTAAAAGAGAACGTGCGCTATATGCTGTTCTTGGCGAAGCAACTGAAAATGAACAATTAGTATTAAACGATTCTCACTTTAATAATAAAGCGATTGATATACCGATGTCGGTGTTACTTGGCAAGATGCCAAAGATAAAACGCAACGCGAAGAGTGAAGCAAGTAATGCAAAGGACTTTGCTACGTCTTCATTAGATTTAAAAGAAACAATCGATCGCGTTTTACATTTACCGACTGTCGCCAGTAAAAGTTTTTTAATTACCATTGGTGATCGTTCTATTTCCGGTTTAGTCGTTCGTGATCAAATGGTTGGCCCCTGGCAAGTCCCTGTTGCCGATTGTGCGGTAACCAGTTCTTCTTATTATGATTATATTGGTGAAGCGATGGCCATAGGTGAACGTACTCCTATCGCTATAAACAATGCACCAGCATCAGGACGCATGGCCATAGCCGAAGCGATTATGAATATTTCCGCAGCACGTATTCTAAAACTCGGTGATATTGCGCTTTCGGCAAACTGGATGGCGGCCTGTGGTGAACTGGATGAAGATGCAAAACTTTATGCCACGGTATCGGCCGTAAGTCAGCTTTGTAAAGAGTTAGGTATTGCTATTCCAGTAGGCAAAGATTCCTTGTCGATGAATACGGTATGGAATGATGGTCAGCAAGAGAAGAAAGTCACTTCTCCACTGTCATTAAACATTACTGCGTTTGCTCGCGTTGCTGATGTACGCCAGTCATTAACACCACAATTAGTTCAGGGTGACGAAACAATATTATTATTTATCGATCTGGCTGATGGTAAAGAACGTTTAGGTGGGTCTGCTCTGTGTCAGGTTTATGATCAAGTAGGTAATGAAACACCGGATTTAGACAACACTAATAACCTAATTGGCTTCTTCCAATCACTACAAATACTGAATGAGTCTGATTTAATACTGGCTTACCACGACCGTTCTGATGGCGGTTTGTTTGTCACGTTGGCTGAAATGGCCTTTGCCGGACATACCGGTATCGATATCAATATTAATTCTGATGACTCAATTGCAACCTTGTTCAATGAAGAACTTGGTGCTGTCATTCAAATCAAAAAAGAACATGAACTGAATATTAAGCAATCTTTTGTTAATGCTGGCTTAGATGATCAGGCTATTAAAACAATAGGCTCATTAAATAAAGATTATAAGTTTAATCTTAAACATAATGATGCCGATGTATTAAGCATTGATATAGATGAACTACATAAGAAATGGTCAGCCACCAGCTATCAAATACAAGCATTACGTGATAACCCGGAATGTGCGAAACAGGAATTTGATGTTGTTACTGATAAAAATAATAAAGGCTTATTTCTCGATACATCGTTCGTACTTGACGCTAATCCTGTCGCTTATATCAATACTGACGCAAAACCAAAGATGGCAATTTTGCGTGAGCAAGGTGTTAATGGTCAAATAGAAATGGCAGCGGCATTTGAACGTGCCGGTTTCGAATGTTTTGATATTCATATGCAAGATTTAATTGATGACCGTATAAAACTGGATTCTTTTAATGGTCTGGTTGCTTGTGGTGGATTTTCTTATGGCGACGTACTCGGTGCTGGTGGAGGTTGGGCCAAAACTATTTTATACAATGACAAACTCAGCAACATGTTTGAAAGTTTTTTCAATCGCACCGATACTTTTTCTCTAGGTGTATGCAACGGTTGTCAAATGATGTCTCAACTCCGTGATTTAATTCCCGGTGCTGCATCATGGCCTGATTTTATAAAAAATAAATCGGAACAATTTGAAGCACGATTAGTTATGGTTGAAGTCATGCAGTCACCCTCCATCTTATTTAAAGATATGGTTGGCTCAAAGATTCCTGTAGTAGTCGCACATGGTGAAGGACGAACTTCAATTGATACTCAAGTGAATGCGACGTTACGTTATGTAGATAACTCGGGCAGTGTCACAGAAACCTATCCTTTAAATCCGAATGGTTCGATAGGTGGCATTACCGGATTCACCAACGATGATGGTCGTATCACAATCATGATGCCTCATCCTGAACGCGTATTCTTGACTAAACAATTCTCTAGCATTTCACCCGAATGGAAACATGAATATAGTCCGTGGATGAAATTGTTCCTGAACGCTCGAAATTGTCTCGACTAGGCAACAAATAATAAAACAATTTCATTTTACTCGCCTGAATGCCTGACATTAATTCATTCTTCAGATAAAATCGGCTTTTTAAAATAGTGCTGCTTGCACAATGAAGAAAATGCCAAACATATCAAAGGAAGATAGCATGTTATTTAGAGAAGCGGTTGGTAATATAAAACCGTTAAAAACGGATAATGTCGTTTACGATAAACCCAGCCTTTCTTCCTCTCCGGTTAGAAAACATGAAGATGTTCGCCCTGCTATGCCAGCTTTGTTTGATAGTGAATATGAACAAAACTGTCTTGAAAGAGGCGATGAAATGTTTTTTTCCAGACCCGGACTACAGAAACAAACATTAAGAAAATTACGTCGCGGACAATTCCAGATTGAAGAAGAACTCGACCTGCATGGATTAACTGTTGAATTAGCAAGGATCGAATTATCGAATTTTCTTGCTGATTGTCATGAACAATCACTACGCTGCGTTCGAATCATTCATGGGAAAGGTATCGGTTCAGAAAGTAAAAAACCTGTAATCAAAAATAAAGTCAATAACTGGTTGCGTCAACGAGATGATGTTTTAGCTTTTTGTTCGACACTACCTGCTGACGGAGGCACAGGCGCTGTATACTGTTTATTAAAAAGGAATTAATTCACTATGGAAGTAACAAAAATATTTAGCCGTTTTCTAGAAAATCGTCCTGATAATGTGCAACAACAAAGCATGATAAGAATCGTCATGCTTTGTTTTTTAACCGGCTATTTTTATATTTTTAGAGGATCAATTGAGCAGTACAACTATGTTTTAATGACCTGCTTGGGTTCATTTGTTTTTGCTTTCATAGCACTGTTCGGTTTTAACTCATCGAAAAAAAGAAATACTTTCAAAATTACAACGGCCTTTCTGGACATGGCCATACTGACATACATGATATATCTATCTAATGATGCCGGCTCCCCATTAATTTTCTTGTACCTATGGATTACTTTTGGCAATGGACTTCGATTTGGAAAACAACTTCTATTTATTAGTACCATATTTAGTATCATCAGCTTTTCAATCGTCATCAACTTTAGTGAATTCTGGCAAGAACAAAAAAACCTTGCTTATGGATTCTTCATCATTACTGTTGCACTCTCTTTATATATATCTTTACTTATAACGAAACTACACGCTGCAGTTGCAGATGCTAAAGCTGCAAATGAAGCAAAAACTCATTTCCTGTCTAATATGAGTCATGAAATACGAACGCCACTTAATGGCATCATCGGCATGAGTTCAATGCTTTCAACAACAGACCTAAATTCCAAACAAAAGGATTACTCATCAACGATATACTCTTCTGCAAATACCCTCTTGTCATTAATCAATAATATTCTTGATATTTCAAAAATAGAAGCGGGTATGGCAACCGTTGAAATGGTTGATTTTGATCTACACGAGTTGATTAATTCGATTACACAGATGCTTGCACCACAAGCAAAAAACAAAGGTGTGGACTTTAAGGCACATATTTCACCTATTGTGCCAATGCATCTACATGGAAATGAACAGTATCTACGACAAATATTAATCAACCTTATTGGCAACGCGACAAAATTTACCAATGAAGGAAGTATCAACGTTAATGTTACGACAATAAGCAATACAAATACTAAAGCAAAGTTAAGATTTGAAGTTACTGATACAGGTATTGGTATTTCAGACAAGGCAAAGCCAACTATTTTTGAAAAATTTACTCAAGCAGACGAATCTGAAACTCGTAGAGTTGAAGGTAGTGGGTTGGGAATGGCTATTGCCAAGCAATTGGTCGAAAGCATGAATGGAGTTATTAATTTTTCCAGCCGACTCGGAGTGGGTTCTTCTTTCTGGTTTGAAGTTGAATTTGATCTACAAGAAAACACATCAGAAAATAAGGAAATGCCCATTAATTTTAATGTCCATGAAATAAATGAATCATTTTCTACAAATAATGTTGCTTCAAATTTAAATATACTTGTTGCTGAAGACAATGAAACAAACCAAAAGGTAATAATTAGCATCCTCGAGCATGGAAACCATCATGTTACTTTGGCTAAAAATGGTGAAGAGGCATTAGATATTCTTGAGAAAGAAACTTTTGATATTATTATTCTTGATATGCAGATGCCTGTTATGGGTGGACTAGAGACAGCCAGGATTTTTCGTTTTATGTATCCTGATCAAAATACACCTATTTTAATCTTAACTGCAAATGCAACAACAGAAGCTGCTGAAGCTTGTAAAAAAGAAAATATTGATGCTTTCTTAACAAAACCTGTTGAACCAGACAAACTATTGAACACACTATCAATGCTTGTGAAAGTCAATAAAGATAATGTCTCTCATATTAAAACATTATCTTCTAATGTAATTGATATAAACAAATCTGAAAGCAAACATCTTATTCAAACTGACGTTCTGGAAGCACTCATCAAAATGGCAAAAGAAGAAAGTTCTATACGAACTTTGATTGAGGGTTATCTTCATGATACTAAAATTAATATTGATAAAATTGAAGCCCTGCTATCAAAATCTGAATATCAACAAATTTCTGATTTAATGCATATGCTTGATGGGAGTTCCAGTTCAATTGGTGCAAAAAAATTAGCTATTCAAGCTAATAAAATATTCGAGCTTAGTCATTCGGAGCAGCAACATTTAATTACGGATCACATTGACGAGTTGAGCACTATTTTTGATGAAACAAAAATAGCGTTAGAAAACTTCTTAGATGCTAAAATAGTAGCCATGTAGAAAGCCAAACACAGAATGTAACACCTGTGTTTGGCTATGTACTAATATCAATTCAAGCTACC
>JBFIIJ010000008.1:0-18409 GCA_041601315.1 Gammaproteobacteria bacterium | reverse complement strand
GCTTTAATTAAACGATCAACAGTATCTAAAAATTCATCTACCGTAACACCAATTTCAAGAAAGAATTCCTCTTCGGCAGCCAGTTCATTTAATCGTTGTTGAAATTTTGTATCACGCCAATTTTCAAGAATATTACCCAAAACAACATTGGGACGTTGTTTGATAAATTCAATCAGCTCAGTCAAAAAAACTATACCGGGCGAAGTGAATATAGACAGGTTTTCTGTTGTTTCAAGTTCATTAGCAAGTGAAGGCTGGTGAAGTAAACTGCGAACTAACCATCTTATCTTATCAACTCCTTGGTCTTTACTAATGGGTCGTTTGAAGACAACTTTACCATTGTCTTTGTCTGTTCTTTTGACCAACTCTCCCTTAATAAGATTGGTATCGTATTGAGTAATTTTGCCAAGTTCTTCAATCAGTATATTTTGCAATGTGCCCGAGGGAATTTTGAAAAGGTAAGGGAGCGTTTTCTCCAACATTAGGGCGCGACCTTCGGGAGTATTTAAATCAATGCCTTTTAAAAGAGAACTAAATAGAAATTCAGAAAGCGGTATGCGTAAATTTGACTCAAGAAAAGCTTCTTTACCGTTACTGCGAACAAATGTATCCGGGTCTTCACCTTCCGGTAAAAATATAAAATAAACTTGTCTGCCATCGCGTAGTAACTCCAATGAGTTTTCCAAAGCGCGCCAAGCTGCTTTTTTCCCGGCTTCATCTCCATCAAAGCAAAACACCACTTTGCTCGTGATTCGAAACATCTTTTCCAAATGTTCCGGCGTCGCGGCAGTGCCTAAACTGGCAACAGCATTACGTATGCCGAACTGAGCCAAAGCAATGACATCCATATAACCTTCAACGACAAACAGGTTATCGATATCTTTCAGAGTTTTTCTAGCCTGATATAAACCATACAATTCTCGACCTTTATGGAAAATTGGTGTCTCTGGAGAATTTAAATATTTTGGTTTGTCATCACCTAATACTCTTCCGCCGAGGCCAATAGCGCGTCCTCGCTGGTCACGAATTGGAAACGTAATGCGATCACGAAAACGGTCATAATAACCACCTTGATCTTTTTCTATCACCGCTCCAATACTGGCAAGTCGCTTTGATGATTCGTCCGAACGGCCCAATTCTTTCATTAGATTGTCCCAACCGGATGGTGCAAATCCCAATTCATACTCGGCAGCGATTTCTCCACTAATACCGCGGTTTTTCAGGTAATCAACTGCCTTATTTGCTTCCGGATGCTGACGTAATTGACGGCAATAGAATTGCGTGACGAGTTCCATTAACTCGTACAACTCAGTTGTTTTATTATTTGATTGAGATGCTTGTATCGCTTCGTGAGGTATTTCCATTCCCACACGGGATGCGAGATCTTCAATTGCTTCTACGAATCCCATATGTAGGTATTCCATGAGAAAGCTGATAGCCGTGCCATTCGCACCGCAACCAAAGCAATGGTAGAACTGCTTTTGTTGGCTTACGGTAAAAGAAGGTGTTTTCTCTTCATGAAATGGACAGCAGGCCTGATGATTTTTCCCGCCTTTTTTAAGCGGTACATAAGCATCGACGATATCAACGATATCCGTTCGAGAAAGTAATTCATCGATAAAGTGTTGTGGAATAAGGCCGGCCATGCGGAAATTATATACTCAAAGTTAGGCTAAAACGCAGGAATCTGCGTTGGAAGAAACAGCGATTTTATTTGTTAATAAAAGCGGTAAATCTTAAGGTGTTGGTTTGTTAGATAACTCTAATTAAGTCGGGCTTTAATTAAGCCGCTGACTTTTCCCATATCAGCACGGCCTTGAAGCTCACCTTTTAAAATGCCCATGACCTTACCCATGTCTTTAATCGATTCAGCGCCAGTTTTAGAAATGGCATTGTCGATCAAGCTATTTATCTCATCTTCGGATAATTGAGCCGGTAAATATTCTTCAATAATGTTGAGTTCAAATTCCTCTATTTCTACCAGATCATCTCGATTGGCTGCTTTGAACTGTGATATGGAATCGCGATGTTGTTTGGCCATCTTGTCGAGAATGACAATAGTTTGTTCATCGTCAAGCTCGATACGTTCATCGACTTCTTTCTGTTTGAACGCGGCTTGCATTAGACGCAGAGCACCAAGTCGCTCCTTGTCTTTGCTGCGCATAGCAGCTTTCACATCGTCGCTAATTTTATTTTTGATATCAGCCATGGCTGATCAATAAAGAACTCGAAACGGGACTTAGAATGGACGTATGCGGTGCAGAACGTTTCTAGAAGCCTGCTTTTGTGAACGCTTGACTGCTGCAGCTGCTTTACGTTTACGCACTTGAGTTGGTTTTTCATAAAACTCATGACTGTGTACGTCAGCTAGTGTTCCAGCTTTTTCACAGGCGCGCTTAAAACGACGCATTGCAATATCAAACGGTTCGTTGTCTCTTACCTTAACTGAGGGCATAGTACTTATTTCCTTAACTTCTTTACTTGGATTGAGAAAAGGCGGGTATTTTAGTGAGAATGGGTGAAATTGCAACGCAAATAACGAGATTATCAGGAAAACATTAAGAAAAATGCAGGTATTAGGAATAGAAACCTCGTGCGATGAGACGGGGATAGCGATTTATGACTCTGAGAGAGGGCTGCTAGCACATAACCTTTATAGTCAGATTGATTTACATAAAGAGTATGGTGGTGTCGTGCCAGAACTGGCTTCTCGCGACCATGTTCGTCGATTATTACCGTTAATTAAGAAAACGTTATTGGAAGCAGATACGGGCATGACAGCCCTTGATGCGATTGCCTATACAGCCGGACCCGGTTTAATGGGAGCGTTGCTTGTTGGTACGGCAATGGGACGTAGTCTGGCTTATTCTTTATCTGTACCTGCTATTGGTGTACATCATATGGAAGCGCATTTATTGGCGCCGATGTTAGAAGATAATGTGCCAGAATATCCATTTTTGGCTTTATTGGTTTCAGGCGGGCATACGCAACTCGTTCAAGTTGCTAAGCCTGGGGATTACAACATTCTCGGCGAATCTGTCGATGATGCCGCCGGAGAAGCGTTTGATAAAACGGCTAAATTGTTGGGTTTATCTTACCCTGGCGGTCCCGCACTCTCTGCCTTAGCGGATAAAGGCGATAGTAAGCGCTTCCGTTTCCCTCGACCGATGACGGATCGTCCTGGTCTTGATTTTAGTTTTAGTGGTTTGAAAACCTTTGCGTTAAATACGATTAATTCAGAGTCAGATGATGATCAAACACGGGCAGATATTGCACGTGCTTTTGTTGATGCCGTGGTCGATACCTTTATTATCAAATGTCGTCGCGCGATAAAGGAAACGGGACTGAATGAGTTAGTTGTTGCTGGCGGTGTAAGTGCCAATAAGCAATTGCGAGCAGGTCTTAACGGTTTGATGAATGAGGTAAATGGAAAAGTGTATTTTCCACGCGCTGAATTTTGTACCGATAATGGCGCGATGATCGCTTATGCCGGTTACTTAAGGTTGAAAGCAGGTCAAACTGAATCGTTAAACTTTCAGGCAAAACCACGATGGCCACTTGATGAAATGGAAACGACTTAAGTCTTTTTTTGACCAATCCTGGTTTCAGTGCCCGCAATTAAGTTGCTGATATTTGAACGATGACGCCAGATTAATATCGTCACCATAACGACATGGCAGATTACAAAATCGATATTCTGCAAAATAAGCCAGGAGTATAGCGGGGTTAATGCGGCAGCGACGAGTGCAGATAAAGAAGAATATCGAAATAGCAATGCGGTAACACCCCATGTTGCGATATAAGCCAATCCTAACATCCAGTGCGTTGCGAATAGTACGCCGATTAAGGTAGCCACGCCTTTTCCACCTTTGAATTTAAAGAAGATGGGAAATAGGTGTCCGAAGAAAGCGGCCAGACCACAAAGTGCAATAATTAGATCTGAGGCATCTAAAGCTTTAGCCAGTAATACTGGAATCACACCTTTTAATACATCTCCGGCAAGAGTCAGTATGGCTGCTTTTTTACCATGTAAGCGCATGACATTGGTTGCGCCTGGGTTGCCTGAGCCACCAACCCGTGGATCGGATAAACCAAATAATCGACAGATCAATATTGCCGAAGCGATAGAGCCGAGTAGATAGGCAAAAACAACTAATCCAGTCGCAATTCCATAGTGTGTAATATTAATTGTTTCCATATTCTTCTTTAATTATAAGCTCAGACGCTATCAGAACAGAATTCTTGCTAAGTGCTTTTGTTTCAAAAATGTATACTTAACAGAATAAACAAGAATACTTTAAAAGTAAGGCGCTATGGACATAATTTATCTCAGAGATCTCAGAATAGACACGATTATTGGCATATACGATTGGGAACGTCGTATGAAGCAAACGATTATTATTGATTTGGAAATGGGAACGGATATTCGTAAAGCGGCGAATAGTGACAACATTGAAGACACACTCAATTATAAGGCAGTGGCGAAACGATTGATGAGTTATGTTGGCGACAGTGAATTTGAATTGGTCGAAACTCTTGCCGAGAAAATAGCGGAAATCATCATGACAGAATTTAAAGTGCCCTGGCTACGTTTGTCTTTAAACAAAAAGGGTGCTGTTCGAGGTGTGCGTGATGTAGGTGTTATCATTGAACGTGGAAATAAGGAATGACCCAAGTATACCTTGGTATTGGCAGCAACATTGACAGAGAAACAAGTGTACGCAATGGTTTAAACGCACTTAAGTCACTATATGGTCAGCTTCAAATATCTCCTGTATATGAAAGTAAGGCATTCGGTTTTGAAGGTGATGATTTTTATAATTTGGTTGTCGGTTTTGAAACAGAATTAGACATTGATAAAATAGAAATGCAATTAAAAGATATCGAACGCCAATCTGGTCGGAGGCAAAGTGATTCAAGTTATAGTCCGAGGACACTTGATATCGATTTGTTGTTATACGGCGATTTGGTCTGTGATAAGCACGAACTTCCAAGAGTCGATATCATAAAATACGCTTTTGTATTGAAACCGCTTTGTGATCTTGCTTCGGATTTAATTCACCCAGTAGAAAATAAAACGATGAGTGAACTGTGGAAAGAATTTGATGCGTCCAATCAAGAGATAAACCAAATACCTCAAACATTCAGTTAATGATAAATATTATTTGTTTCGGCGACTCGATTACTGAAGGAGCAGAGTTTCCGGTTAATGCACGGTGGACGAGTTTGTTGCAAAAGAGACTGGATGCAGCGAAGCCAGATGTTTTTGAAGTACATAATCGCGGTATTGGTGGTAATACCAGTGCGCAGGGATTCGATCGATTCTGGTCTGATGTTTTACCTTTGTTGCCAGGCGTATTATTAATTCAGTTTGGTTTTAATGATGCTAACGTTAAAGATTTTTCAATGGTGCCAAGGGTCGGTTTAGCTGAGTTTGAAAAAAATTTAAATGAGTTTTATCGAATTGCAAAAGAAAATGGCAGTGTTCCAGTTTTTATTCTTAATCACACCATTGGTGATATTGATGGTAAGCAGGGGAACGGTAAAAGCTACAATGAAAATGTCGTACCCTATAATAATGCGATTCGACATATTGCTAATGAATCAAAAGCAGAGTTAATAGATATCCCTTTACAGATGACTATACGAGATATCAATGTTAATAATTTTGTATCAGGTGATAAAATTCATTTGTCTCTCGAAGCAAACCATATATATGCCGATATTATTTATTCCGGGTTGAATCAAATTGAACTGTGACACACATTCAATGATGGAATTATTTTCTGAGCCTGTGATAATAGAACCTACAATTACTGGAGTCTTGATAAAATGAATTTCAGCACCGTTTCCAAAGTATTCTTGATTATATTGTTAAGTTCATTGACCGGGTGTAATAAATATCAAATTAAGAAAAGAGCAAACAGTCTGGATAGCACAATTACCAGTTATAACGTTGCATTACGTTGGGCTGAGCATAATACACTCTATGCGTATTACGTTTCACCAAATGGAACACAGCCACCTGCAGATCTAGAGAGGCTTCAGGAAGTTAGTGTAACCGGCGTGGATGTAAAAGAAAAAATTATTAACGAAGAACAAACCGAAGCAAATGTAAAAACCGTCGTTAAATATTATATAAAAACAGAAGGCAGTGTTAAAACATTAAAGCTGGATCAGAACTGGTGGTACAACGAACCAAATAATCAGTGGTATATTGATGGAGAATTTCCAAAATTCTAAATAGAAACCTATGCACGAATGATCTTTTATCCTCATACTTCGTTGAAAATGTACTCGAATGCTCATTTATTATTTATAAACTCCGCTTCTGCGTGCATTTTCGCCTCGTCTGAGAATAAAATCTCTATCCATGCAAAGCTTTCTAATAAAGTGTTCGACCACCATCAATATTAAGTACTTGTCCGGTTATATAGTCTGCATCTTTAATTAAAAATAACACGGCTTTACTGATGTCTGCCATGCTGCCGGTTTTTTTCATGGCGGTATGTGCCAATATAATTTTCTTTGTTTCATCATTCATCTCATCAGGCCATGTAATTGCCCCAGGCGATATTGCATTTACACGTATCGTAGGTGCCAATTCTTTAGCCAGTGATTGAGTTAGCATGATTAACCCTGCCTTTGAAACGCTGTATATTGAATGATCTTTTAAAGGTCGGTTTGCGTGAATGTCCGCGATATTAATTATGCAGCCATTATTTTTGCGCAATGACTCAGCCGCTAGTTGCGAGAGAAATAACGGGGCTTTCAGATTGATGTTGATTATTTCATTCCATTGTTTGTCATTTAAATTCTCAACTGGTGTTGGATAAAAAGCGGATGCATTGTTGATTAATACGTCAATATTTCCTTTAAACTTAAGTGAGTTGTTGATCAAAACAGAGTAAGCGTCTTTATCTTCAAGATCAGCTTGTATTGCTATGGCTGAATCAACTCTGACTTCATTTAATTTATCTACTAACTCACGCGCTTCTTTCTCAGATGTATTATGATGAACAATAACATTCATTCCTGCTTGATGAAGATGTTCAGCTATCGAAGCACCAATACGTTTTGCCGAGCCAGTTATTAATGCGGTTTTATTCTTCACAAAATCTATTCCTGATAAATTGTTGTATTGAATGATTTGTAAAACAGAATAACATGGTCATATCATGACACAATCGAAACCATTAAACAGCGAGTCAGCCTTGCCCGTTCCAGATGAAGTTGCTTTGCAACAAAGCAAAAAACTGGTGGAACACATTAAAAATTTGATAAATAAGCAGGGTGGCTCTATTGGTTTTGATGAATATATGTCGACAGTTTTATACGAACCGGGACTGGGTTACTACAGTGCCGGTAGTCGTAAATTTGGTGCCGAAGGTGATTTTGTTACGGCACCGGAAATTTCGCCTTTATTCTCACAATGTCTGGCATATCAATGCGCTCAGGTTTTAAATGATATTGGTTCAGGCAATATTCTGGAATTGGGTGCCGGTACAGGTGTCATGGTCAGAGATATATTACTTGAGTTAGAAAAGCTGGATTTGCTACCTGAAACTTATTTTATCCTTGAAGTTAGTGCTGATTTAAAACAACGTCAGCAAGAGTTATTGAATGATTCGGTTCCTCATCTAATTGGACGCATTATTTGGTTGGATTCATTACCGGAACAAGCATTTACAGGATTAATCTTGGCAAATGAAATACTCGATGCCTTAGCAGTGAAACGCTTTAAAAAAGTATCTGGTGGGTTTAAGGAGTTAAAGGTAGGTTTGTGTAACGATGAATTTATCTGGATTGAGAGTGATGCTGATATCGAACTGGAAAGAGAATTGACTCAACTTGAGCAAGATTTAGCGAAACCTTTACCGGAAGAATACGTTTCTGAAATTAATATAAACACTAAAAAATGGTTAGCTGGTTTAGAAACTGTGTTGCAACGTGGTGTAATGTTGTTCATAGATTACGGTTATTCAGTACTAGACTATTATCACCCCGATAAAGTAGATGGAAGTTTATTATGCCACTATCGACATCATGTACATGCCGACCCATTTTACTATCCCGGTTTGCAAGATATTACTTCATCAGTCAATTTTACGGCTGTAGCAGAATGTGCCGATAGTTTGGGGTTGCATGTAAATGGTTATACGAATCAGGCTTTTTTCCTTTTCGGATGTGGATTAGAGAAACAGCTTGTGGATATTGCATCACTGGATATCAAATTACATACAGAAATTACACAACAAGTAAGAAAGTTAACGATGCCAGAAGAAATGGGCGAACGTTTTAAAGTGATTGCTCTGACAAAAGAATTTGACCAGAGTTTGATCGGGTTTTCTATAATGGATCAGCGTGTCAGGCTTTAATATGATACTGATTAAACAGACAGCAATTTTATGTGTTCTCTTGATGCTTTGCGCTTGCAATAAAGAAATTATTAGAGAGAATAAACCAGTAAAAGAAGGCATTGGTGTTGACCAAATTGTAAAATCAGACATCGATAATGTATTAGATGTTCATGTCATAGAATCGCAAAACTTATTGCGTGAATTAATGGTTAAACTTTATAAACGCAATCCGCGTGAATTGAATAAGTCAAAACTAAAATTAATAGAAGAACAATTGGTAAGGTTATTCGACCTTAAACATACCTGGGATTTTCCTGAACTTGAAGGGAAATACGATGTGGAATTGATCAGCTTAACGTTTAATGAAGACTTTCAGGGGGATCGTGTCTTTACCTTTATCGCTGGTCTGATGTCGATGATTATGAAGTCTTACAATTATCAGTCAGAATTCTATATGTTTGATACCGTTGAGCCACAAAAGTTATATAACTGTGCCCGTAATATAGAAATTGCAGTTTGGAAACTAAGTAACAATCTTGATTCGAATGGCGAACCTTTTTTGTATAGTAATTCATCAGCAGAAGAAGAAACTAATCTAAGCTATGAACGTTTGTTTGGTAAATTAATTGCGACACAAGATAATATAACGACAATTATGGCCGGTAAAAATAATCGAACGGTAAAAACAGTTATACAAAAAATGGCAACAGCCGTCTTTCTACCAATTTAATACACTTTTTATATTGTAATGGACTTAATACAACTTATTATCCTTTCCTTAATACAAGGCATTACGGAATTTTTGCCTGTTTCGAGTTCAGCTCATTTGATTTTGGTTCCGTTGCTAACAGAATGGCAGGATCAAGGTTTAGCTATTGATGTTGCTGCGCACTTAGGCAGTTTATTTGCTGTTGTGTTTTATTTTAGAAAAGATATTTCTCGTATTTTAATTGCGGGAATAAATTCAATAGTTAAAAAAGACTTTAGTGATCCTAGTAGTAAATTATTTTGGTATCTGGCTATAGCAAGTTTACCTGTGTTGGTATCTGGTTTTCTATTACGTGATTTTGTTTCAACATACTTGCGCGATCCATTAATTATTGCTGCAGCATCAATCGTTTTTGGTCTTTTACTTTGGTATGCCGATGTGACAGGAAAGCGCATACGACAGATAGCGTCTATTAATCTACGTGATGCGATCATTATAGGTTTGGCACAAGCATTAGCACTGGTGCCAGGTACGTCACGTTCGGGTATAACGATGACAGCGGGATTAATGTTGGGACTAGACAGGGCAAGCGCAGCGAGATTTTCATTTTTAATGGCCGTACCTATCATTCTTGCTGCGGGTGGTTACGAGTCATTAAAATTGATCCAAATGGATGTCGTCGTCGATATAGAAAATTTCTTGATAACAGCATTTCTTTCTGCAATAAGTGCATTTTTATCTATTCACCTCTTTTTGAAGTTTTTAGATAAAATTGGAATGTTGCCATTTGTTATTTATCGAGTTCTGTTGGGAGTTGTATTAATCCTGATATTCATCTAAATTAAAGCTAGTGTGTTAATAGTCGATAGCAGTAAAAGCACTGACTTTACTCAGGAGAGACTCATGGCTAAGCCTAAAGTATTAGATGATGAAATGTATCAATTACTTCGTATGGGAGAAATTGAGGAGTTTAATGCAAAACGTGATGTTTCAGTAGAGTATGATCTTAGTGGCACGGATTTAAGTCGTATCGATTTACGTGGATTGATTTCGGATAATATCAATTTTAGTGATGCTTATTTTCGTATGACAGATTTACGCGGCATTGATTTTCGTAATGCGAAAATGGAAGGCGCAAGTTTCGCCGGTGCGAATATATCGGGTTGCTTCTTTCCTAAAGAATTACGAGCGGATGAAATTTTATTTTCGTTGGAACACGGCACTCGTGTCAGGTATACCCGTCTGGGCTAATTCTAAGATGAGCTTGAAATCATCTGTCTAATATTTGTAACGCGCTGTTTCTTAATTTCTTCTCCTAACGCTTTCCCTTCAATGCCTTGTTCTTGTAATATTTTAGTGTTGACTTCATTTGCGACTTTTAATGCAGTCATAAAATATTCTGCTTGAGGGTAATCTCTATCTTCAAAACTGGCGCGACCTCGTGCATCGGCTTCACAAGCAATTAAAAACTGTTTAAAACGTTCGGGTCTTCTGAAAGCATCAAGTTGTTCCAGTTTTTTTAATACTGTTTCAGGCTTCATTTCCTGAATACGATGACAATCAAGATGAAATTTTGAAACAGAGCTGGCAAGTTCGTGATACCTGTTCGGTATACGATATCTTTTACAAAGTTTATCTATAATCTTCACGCCACGTGCTTCATGTCCATGATGACTGGGCAGATCATTTTTTGGTGTAGATGCTTTACCCAGATCATGTACTAATGCAGCGAACCGAATCATTGGATCATCTGACAGACGTGCAGACTGGTTTAAACTCATGATGGTGTGTAGGCCTGTATCAACTTCCGGATGATATTCTTTTGGTTGTGGTACACCAAATAAAGCTTCAATTTCCGGAAAGAGTTTTACTAATGCATTACATGAACGTAATACCAGTATAAAACGAGCTGGATATTTCCCTGATAATGCTTTTTCCATTTCAGTCCAGACGCGTTCCGGAACCAAAGCTTCGAGCTCATCCGTTTTCGAAATTTCTTTTAATAAACGCGTTGTTTCAGGAGAAATTTTAAAACCTAGTGTTGCAGCGAAACGAGCAATACGTAAAACACGTAAAGGATCTTCAACAAATGCATCAGAAACATGACGTAGCATGCCTTGTTTTAAATCTGCTTCACCGCCATAAGGATCAATAAGGTTACCCGCATCATCTTCGGCAATAGCATTTATCGTTAAATCTCTTCGTTGAAGATCCTCTTCAAGTGTGACATCTGGCGAAGTATGAAAAGTAAAACCTTTATAACCCTTGCCAGATTTACGTTCAGTACGTGCCAGTGCATATTCTTCTTTCGTTTCAGGATGAAGAAAAACAGGGAAGTCTTTGCCGACTGCTTTAAACCCCTGTTCAATCATTTCTTCCGGAGTTGCGCCCACAACAACCCAATCCCGATCTTTAACCGGAATACCGAGTAGTTTGTCTCTAACAGCACCACCAACCAGATATGTTTGCATGTGATTATTTTATGAATTTGTTGTCGTTAATATCTTGCCTGTGTTCATTTTGAACAACAAGTTTTTAGCGTATTTATTAATCAATTATCCAGGGAGATTATTTTTTCGAATTTCGTTGTATCGCGAATCAGTGGAAGACAAGGTTAAATATTGTGGCACGACACTTTCAATTGAAGTTGCATTTATATTGTAACGAGCAAGATCATTTTTCTGACAAATACTATCAACCTTTGTTGAGAGATAATTATCTCTTGAAAATGGTTTGCCCGGTATAAAATCAAAAATGGTAGCCTGAATACGCGATAAGAGATCATTAAGGGGAATAATTGTTCGATTTAGGCCGAGCACATTTGATGTATAGCGGATTAATTCATACAAAGTATATATTTTAGGTCCACATAATTGATATTTTTGTCCATAGCTATTTGGATCTTTAAGTGAACGAGCCATTACTTCTATTACATCTAAAACATAAATAGGAGCAAACTTTGCTTTAGGACAGGCAAGTGGAAAAAATAACGGCGTTATTTTTAACAGCTGGGCAAATCTGTTGAAGAAGCTATCGTTATTACCAAAAATAATTGAGGGACGAAAACTGGTAACGTTTAACCATGAGTTGTTTGAATGTAGTAAATCTTCGGCTTCGCCCTTGGTTTTTAAGTAATAGCTTTTTCCAATCCTGGCGTCCGCATTAAGAGCACTCATTTGTAAGACACGGTTAATCCCGTTTTCTTTACATGCACCAATGATTTTCTCGGCTAATTCGACATGAGCATGTCTAAAACCTTTACCGTTATTTCCTTTTTCATTCAATATCCCGACTAAATTAATAACCGCATCGCAATTGGCAAAATGAAATTTCAGGTTTTCTGGATTGTGGATATCTGTTTGAACTAAATCGAGTCCGGGTATCAGGATAAGGTTTTCTTTATTGTATTCACGACTTCTTGTCAGAACCTTAAGTGTGTAGCCTTCTTTTGCTAATCGGTTGCACAGAGATTGCCCGACAAATCCTGTCCCACCTAATATGGCAATTCGTTTAATTAACATGCCTGTTGTCAGAAATATTAATAGCTGTACAACTCAGATCAGCTAACTTTTGATTTTTCTTAGAAGTCACAAGTGCCATGCGTTCTTTTATCGGTTTAATTTCACCACCCAATCGCCAATCATAAACATTAGCAAAGGAGAGTACGCGCTTAACGTACTTGTTAGTTTCGCTAAAAGGGATTTGTTCTATCCATACATCTGGCGATTCGCAACCTTGTTTAGGTAACCACTGAGTAACACGATGCGGCCCGGCATTATAAGCGGCGGTTGCTAAAACTATGTTGCCATCAAATTTATCCAGCATCTGTTTCATATAAGCGGTGCCTATTGGAATGTTGGTTTCTGCTTGCTTTAGTTTATGAACTCTAAAGCCTTTCATGCCAATACTCTTTGCAGTCTGTGCACCTGTTTTAGGCATAACTTGCATCAAACCCAGTGCGCCGGCAGGTGATTTCACATCTTCAATAAAAGCGCTTTCAGCACGTGCAAGACCATAAACCCAGCTTCGATCAAGTTTTCGTTTTTTTGCATATTTATCAAAGATATCTTCAAACAGAATGGGGAAACGAATTTCCAGACTGTCATACGCACCTGCTGCAGTCATGGTGAAAATCGCTCGATCATGCCAACCCCATTGTGATGCGAGTTTTGCCGCTATTTGCATTTGATACGTGGTCATTTGTTTTTCTGCGTGATACCACTCGCGGCGAGCCTGATATCCGGTATTCAGTTTAAAAAATTCATAAGCACGTTGAATCGCAGGTAATGATTCTATACGCGCTAATTCTTCTTTATTTTCCGGCAAGGGATAATTGTTCATGCGATAGGGTGCATTTACTTTATCGGCAGCAAGAAAACCGTAATAGTCTCTTTCTTTAGCAAGCTCCGTAAATATTTCGTTTGCTTTCTCCTGTTCGCCTGTTTCTTCAAGCGCGCGCGCATGCCAATAACGCCAGCGCATTTCAAATTCAACTTCGGGAGCTTGTCCAGAAGTCCATTTTTTTAAAATAGCCCAGTTTTTATTTGCCAATGCGGTACGTAAACGGAAATGAAAGACTTCATCATTCACATGATAATTATCGATTTGATCAAGCAGTTGTGATGCTAATTTACTTTTGCTCTTTGCTGCACGAACAGCAAGCGTACGTTCAACTTCTGCAATTTCACCTGGCGTGAACGAAAAATCATTTTTTAAAACTTCCAGGCGCTTTACGGCTTTAGCGACATCTTGTCGAGCCAAACGTAAAATTCCATGAACCAGCATTTCTCTTGAAGTAACGTTATCTTCAAGTTTTGGTTTATTCGTGTATTTATAAGGGTTGTTATGAATTTGTATCCACTGCTTTGCCAGTGCTTTATGTTCCGGGTTAAGGCGATTAGATAAAAAGTTAACCAGACTAATTTCATTGTTTTGCATGGACAAACGAACACGTTCCCAAACTAATTCATTCGTCATCAAATCACTTTTATATAAAAGTTCAAATGCAGGATCGCATTGTGACGGAAGTGATTTTCCAGTGAGCCAGACCGAACGGGTGTCCTCCAGAAGAAAGACATTGTTATGTGTTTTTATTCGTGCCTGTAATTGATAACACTGCATAGTGACATCCGACTGTGGTAGATAGTTATCCAGAAAAGTTTGCCAATGGCCACGCTTGAATAAAAGTTTTAACCATGAAGTTCGTAAATAATTAGCTACGGGTAAATCACTGTAACGATTCAGAAAATCAATGACTTCTGCATCATCGACTTTCCATAATCGTTTTAAAATGTAGTCATATCGCAAGTAAGGGTAGAGTGGATAGTCCTTTAGTGTATTAGCTATTTGTCCAAAGGTTTTATATTGCTTCGAGTCCAATGCCTTTTTTGCAGCGAGATAATCCTTGCGCTGTTCTTCAATAGATTTGGCAAAAACGGAGGATGTTGAAAGTGTTGTTAGCAATATAAATACAAGTAACAACAGCGAAAGTGATACGCGTTGTTGCCTATATGCTGTATTGGTAGATATGTTGGAAATTCCAGAGTCGACCGCTAAATGCATGTAAATCAATATAACCTAAAAAGAATCGGAATTGTCCTTATTTGGCTAAAATTACGCAACTTTTATTTCACTGGAGGGTGATCTCGTTGACAAGTAATAGATCATTGTTGACGATGTGTCGTTCTTATTCATACGGTACGATAAATCATGGTTTTTGAAATAACACTGCAAATTATTGCTATTTATGCACTGACTGGAATTTTTGCTGGTGTTATAGGCGGAATGCTGGGTTTAGGCGGCGGTATTATTATTGTACCCGTTTTGCATTTCTTGTTTATTAAACAAGGATTTTCTCCATCGATAATCATGCATTTGGCGGTTACGACTTCATTGGCAACAATAGTGATTACTTCTCTTTCTGCCACCTATACGCATCATCAAAAAGAAGCCGTCCTTTGGTCCGTGGTTAATCGATTAACTCCAGGAATACTCATTGGAGCAGCTCTTGGTGCTGTGGTAGCTGATTCATTATCAAGCAATACTCTACGAATAGTTTTCGGCGTATTTGAAATTTTAGTCGCGATTCAGATAGGTTTGGAACTTAAACCCAAAGCGAAAGCAAAATTACCAGAGACAGCTGGATTGATCGGTTCTGGCGTAGGAATAGGATTGCTTTCAACTTTGTTGGGCATTGGCGGTGGATCTCTAACGGTACCTTTCCTATTATGGTGTAATGTGAATATAAGAAATGCAGTTGCTGTCTCTTCAGCTAGTGGCTTCCCGATTGCGGTTGCTGGCACTACGGCATTAGTCATAGCCGGCTGGGATAATTCAAGTGTTCCGGAAAATTCATTGAGTTATTTATATTGGCCAGCAGCACTTGTTATTGTTGCGATGACAATTTTCTTTGCGCCTGTAGGTGCACGACTGGCGCATTATCTTCCCGTGATAACGTTAAAACGTATTTTCGCAGTTGTACTTGCGATTGTTGGAATACGTATGCTTGTTCAAATGTAAGAAGATGCAACTTGTTTTAAATCATTACTGGTTTAAGAAAAGTGAATTTGAATTAAATAAATTATTGCGTCATGAAAAGCAGGAAGAGGTAGGTGAAGAAGAAAATAAAAAGCTGTTATGCAAGTTTTGTAAAAATCACATAGCGAATGTTAACGATGCGATTTCAATAGAAGGCGATCATACACATACATTTTCAAATCCAGCAGGTTATGTTTATACGATTAATTGTTATCAAGCTGCATCTGGTTGTTTGGTAGCAAGCGAGCGTACAAATGAGTATAGCTGGTTTAAAAATTATTATTGGCAGATAGTTTTCTGTAATTCTTGTCGAGAACAACTAGGCTGGTTGTTTAGCAATGAAACAGAGTTTTATGCATTGATTGCAGACCGATTATTGCAAGATATTTAAGGCAATACCTCCAGTTCACAATAACATTAAAAATTATTTCAGTTCAGGCTGGTATAAAAAGCCAAGGCAAAAAGAAACGGCAATAAAAAACAACGAATATTTTAAGTTGCCTGCAAGAATATATAGTACGAGTCCAAAAACGCCTGACAAGTTACAAAGCGACATGCCTATGATAAGAAACATAAGATATCGTTGCAGGTCTTCCGGTGAGTTATCCATGCCTAATTGAATATTGTCTCTGACCGTATTTTGTATTCGTTTAAAATAACCGAGAAGTATAAAGGGTGATGCAATACTAATAATGCAGAGTCCGATAAAAATGTTGTTTAAGTCCGGAAGTACTGGTTCAAGTACAGCCAGTTTGTCCATGAAATAAACCATCACGCCAAATATTAACGGACTGGATAGCAATCCGAACCAGAGTATTTTGCTATTGGTTTTAACAATTGTATCGTTTAGTTGAGTTGGTCTATTCATTAATCTGGCTTATTAGCTGATAATTAACTTAATAGTATATATGGCATAACTTATATGACAATAATTCAAGCAACACTAAATATTAATACGAGTCCACGTAATACACATAACATTACAAATGAAGTACAAAGTATTGTGCTAGGTAGTGGTATTGATAAAGGTTTGTGTCATCTGTTTATTCAACATACCAGTGCATCGTTAATGCTCTGTGAAAATGCCGATCCGGACGTACGAATTGATTTGGAAACATTTATGCAAAGCATCGCGCCGGATGGCGACCCTATGTTTTGTCACACGACAGAAGGGGCAGATGATATGCCCGCACATATACGAACCTTGATCACGAATGTCAGCTTGACGATTCCCATAACTTCATCACGTTGTCAGCTTGGCACTTGGCAGGGAATTTATTTATGGGAGCATAGAACATCATCGCATAGGCGTAATGTTATAGTGACTCTGCAAGGAGATTAAAAATGGCTAAAGCAATCTGGAATAATGCAGTCATAGCTGAAAGTGATGTCTTTGAAATAGTAGAAGGTAATGTTTATTTCCCTCCTGATTCAATCAATAAAGAATTTTTCAAAGAAACTGAAACACACACAACTTGTGGTTGGAAAGGTTTAGCCAGTTACTACGCTATTGTTGTTGATGGGAAAGAAAATAAAGACGCGGCATGGTATTACCCGGACCCAAAATCAAAAGCTGAAAATATCAAAGACTATGTCGCTTTTTGGAAAGGTGTTGAAGTTATTAAATAGTCGTCACTTAAAGTGAGAAACAGAAAGTTATATTGTGCCGCGTTGAAAACAACTTGAGTCATCTTTGAAATGCAAAAGCAATCTGTATGGTTCAGAAACAGAATCTTTATCCAAAAATAAATTAAAGCCAGGAATATTTCGATAATGTTCAAGATCGATATTCTTGTAGCCCATTGTCCAATCAGGAAACATTCTTTTATCAATATTGTTTTGTACTAATACGGTCACGTTAAAATGACGGGGGTCCTCTTGAATGTCGCTATACAGTGACAACACTGTTGTTTCGTCCCCTTCAAGTACTTGTATGAACCGACTTTCCATATACAGCAACATTCCGGTGATTTCTAAACGTTGATTTCTATTTCTGGATTGCAATAAAAGAGTGAGAAGATCGTCGCGGTCATAATCCTTGGTAGCATTGCTTGAGTATACTAGTGAATAGAGCATTGAATACTTTCCATGTGTTATAGAGTTTCTTATGGTGCGAATTGTAGACGTTTTAGAATAATAAGTTAAGTTAAGACAAGATTTAACTAGTTCTGCTTATGGCAGTCGATAACAGAACAATCATTATTGTTTTGCGCCAAACTGTTTTGCTCTTTCTGTTCTTTTATTTAAATCATCTTGACCTATATCCCAATCTTGGCAATGGGTCATAATAATATTGCTTAATGTTTGTATGTGTTCATCGTCATCATTAAGTGCGGGGATATAGGAAAACGTTTCGCCACCGGCTTCAATGAAAAAAGCTCTGTTTTGCATATCAATTTCTTCTAATGTTTCCAGGCAGTCTGCAGAAAAACCGGGACAGACTATCTGAACATGCTTGGTGCCATTGGCACCGAGCTCTTTTAATGTGATATCGGTATAAGGTTCCAACCATTTTCGTGGACCAAAACGCGATTGAAACGTCAGTTGCCATTCGTCTTCTTTAAGTTCAAGTTTCTCTGCAACCAAGCGTGCTGTTTTTTGACATTCACAATAATAAGGATCGCCAGCGAGAAAATAATGTTTCGGTAAGCCATGAAACGAAAATAATAACTTTTCAGGTTTAGAATTTGTTTGCCAGTGATTACTAATACTGTTTGCTAATGCATTAATATAATCCGGATTATCATGATAATGATTAATCATTCGTAGTTCAGGAATCCAACGCCATGTTTTTAATACATCT